>CAZNFB010000484.1:0-1501 GCA_964572105.1 uncultured Desulfobacteraceae bacterium | reverse complement strand
ATAATTCTTTTTCAGAGAGTTTTTCTGCCTGGGCTCCGTTGATTCCGGCATCTTTCAGAGACACATACTTAAATTCGATTAAAACATCATAAACAGCGGCATGCCTTTTGTCCGGTCTGACAATCATGGTTAAATCAGCATAACGCCGCTCAACCTCTTTTTCAGAATCCATGATAAAAATAATGTCATTATATAAAAGCGTTAAAAATGCTGTTTTTACGGTTAATTCATTGGCCCATCTGTAATCCCTGTTTTTAAAAACTTTAAAATAACGGGTTTCCATAAAATCACATAATGGTTTCATTTCGCCTTTTTGATATACTTTTTCAGCAGCCCATTTCCCATCATCCCTATCTTCGGGTTCCGGTAAAAATGTTTTTTGAATCCGTTCCACATACAGACTTTGCATTACCAGGTTCGGAACTTTTAAAATAACTTTCAGCTCATCTGTTTCACCTGCGATGGTCAGCACTCCGAAATAATATAAAAATGAAGCCAGAAAAGTTCTATCTTTTGATTTATCCGACAACATCTCTTTGATACCAAAGCGATCCTCTATATCGGTGATGCTGACCGGTTGATCTTTCTGAATTAAATCCATCAGCAGCTTTCTGCCTCCTGGAATCCGGGCAATATATTCAAGTTTTGATTCATCCACTGCCAGGTTGGAATCAAGCATTTTACGGGGATATTTACATGACTGTTCAAACTGTTTTAAAAAATAAAGACAAAGGGTTGGATTGTAAATAGCTTCATCTTTTTCAAAAGAAAAAACATGCCCGTTATAATAAGTACGCATTAAATCAAGCGCTTCGTCTGTTTTATCTTTTTTAAACCCGCATTGGTTCACAATCTGTTCAATGACCGGTTTAATCTCGTCTTCCTTGAATCCGCACAGATCATTAAACTCAGATTTAAAATAAATATTCTCCGCAATATTATATCCACTGGTGATGTCACTCATAACCACAGGGGAAACCCCTGTTATGAATACACGGTCAAACATGGTGCCTGAGGTTGAGGACTTTACCACCTTGAAAAGTGTTCGTAATGGCCCCTCGTCATGCACTATTGCATTATACCGGCTTTCTTTGCTTTGTGCCCCCATCATGACTGTATTTGCAAAATTATCATATTCATCTATCAGCAGGTAAACCGGATATGGGGTTTTTTGAACAGCGCTGAGCAGGGATTTTATTGAATATAGAGCGTTTTCATAATTAATTTTTATTTCAGGAATGTCATAGCCTTTATAATTATAAAGGCTGTGAAAACCTTCGATACATGCATTAATATGATCAAACAGGGATTGTTTAATATCATCAGCAGTTCCGGATGGGTCAACACATGAAAAATCCCATTTTAAAATAAAATATGAGTTGCGAAATTCAGTTGGATTTTTACCGATTGCAAGACTGCCGAATATTTTTTCAAATTCATCTTTTTTTGCAACATCATAGTAATTTTCAAGCATTGAAAGCACCAGGCTTTTGCCAAATCG
>CAZNFB010000483.1:0-1503 GCA_964572105.1 uncultured Desulfobacteraceae bacterium | reverse complement strand
ATCACATTCCGCACTCGCCGGAACGGTCAAACCTTTTGGGGTCGCACGGGCATAGCCCGTGGTTTAATCAGATTATTGATTTTAAAAAAGGAGATTACATATGGAAGGTTTAATTTCAAAGGTATGGGAGTTGTTGACCATTTACGGGCTTAAAGTCATTGCAGCCGTTGTCGTTTTTGTTGTGGGGCGATGGATTGCTAAGGGTTTAACAAAGTTTGCGAAAACCATGATGGACAAAAAACAGATTGATCCCACCATCCTATCTTTTGCTGCGAACATGGTTTATACTGCATTATTGTTGTTTGTTATTATGGCGGCTCTCGCTCAACTGGGGATTCAAACGACCTCATTTATTGCAATTATCGGTGCGGCAGGTTTGGCTGTTGGCCTTGCGCTGCAAGGATCTTTGTCAAATTTTGCAGCCGGCTTTCTGATGATCATTTTTCGTCCATTCAAAGTCGGTGATTATATTGAAGGCGCAGGGGTTAACGGTACTGTTGAAGCCATCCAGATATTTACTACACAACTACTGACACCTGACAATCGGACTGTAATTATTCCTAACTCCGCTTTGACTGCAGGCAACATCACCAACTGGTCTGTCAAGGGAACCCGGCGCGTTGATTTGGTGATGGGGATTGGGTACGAAGATGACATTGATAAAGCAAGGGCGATAATGGCCGATATTCTATCAAAGGACGAACGTATTCTTAAAGATCCCGCCCCTCAGATTGCCGTTGTAGAATTAGCAGACAGCAGTGTAAATTTTGTGGTGCGTCCTTGGGTAAAGTCGGAACACTACTGGAATGTTTATTTTGATACCACCGAGAAGATTAAAAAAAATTTTGATGCTCAAGGCATCAGCATCCCCTTCCCCCAAAGCGATGTACATCTGTATGAGCATAAGCAATAAAAAGCAAAAACAAGCTTGTGTTTCTTTAAATTCAGATATCGTGGTGGAGACTCAGGGCTCACTAAAAAGAACTTTACATTTTAAGCTCCGATGCACCCCGCCTGGCTGCGTTGCGAAAGCTCGGAATGCTTGAGTGTTCCTGCACGTGCGCGCCTTGCCAGCCAGGTGCCTCAATACTTAAAATTGTGAACTTATTTTTGTGCGCCCCTAACATCTTACTTTCATTATACGCAGAGGCATACCCTGTCTGGACTATCAGCGGTGGTGATATAAATCAGAAGGTATGCCTGAGGGTATTTCATAAACATTAAATGAAAAAAATCCCGCAGATATTCCTTATTTGTAACATATACAACTGGTCGGCTCGCTTTTTTAAATATTTCAATATTATTTTTTTCATCCGCTGTTTTAAAGCTCAAATAATTACGGAAAGCTAAATTGTCAGAAGCGTAAAGAAGATCAAAAAACCACAACCCATTTAAACATATAAAACAGGCGGACAACAAAATAAAACTGCAAACAGCACCCCTTCTTACTTTAATAATCATGAAAATACCTTAATTTTTTGATAAGGAACGGAGATGAAATAA
>CAZNFB010000482.1:0-1508 GCA_964572105.1 uncultured Desulfobacteraceae bacterium | reverse complement strand
AAGAAATTTATTCGCAATAGCGGAAAAAACAATTAAACTTTCCGTATTTTCTTTCCTGCAATTTTTTAACCGGACACTGCTGAATTTCCCATGGATTTGTCCGATTATCCGAAATGGAGGTAAAATGGATATTCTGGTGGTGGATGATAATGCGATTACATCCCAGTTATTTCATAAGATTCTTACACAAGAAGGGCATGGGGTGACCCTGGCAGATAACGGAATAAAAGGATGGGAGCTCTTTCAGGAAAAGCCGTTTAAGCTTGTCATTACAGATTGGATGATGCCTGGCATGGACGGTATTGAACTGTGTAAAAAAATCAGGGGGGAAAAACTTCCCTATTATGTCTATGTTATTATGCAATCGAGTAAGGATGATCTGGCTGATTCCTCTGAAGGGTTTGCTGCAGGGGTTGACAATTATATTGTCAAGCCCTTTGAACCTTCTGAAGTAAAAGTCAGAATAAATACTGGAATTCGGATAATAAACCTGGAACAGAGGCTGTTAAAAAAAAGAGAGGACCTTTTAAAAGAGCATAAAAAGCTTAAAAAAAGCTATATGGATACTGTTCGGCTTATGTCTTCCTTTGCTGAAATGATTAATCCTCTTATTGGATCATATTTGAAACAGGTTGGTACATTTTCACGGAAAATTGCATCTGATTTTGAACTTGATGAAAAAGAGGTCGACCGGATTGAAATAGCAGGATTGTTCCATGATGTTGGGTTACTGGGGCTTCCTGACCTGATTGTCTCAAAGGATGAAATTCATATGAATAAGACTGAACATGCTCTGTTTATGCAGCACCCTGTTATTACCGCCCTTATTTTTGAAACAGTACCGCGTCTTGCGAAATCGAGTAAAATTATAGCCGGGCACCATGAACATATGGATGGAACAGGGTTTCCGGATGGTCTTAAGGACTCTCAGATACCTCTGGGCTCCAGAATTGTTGCAGTTGTATCAGATTACTTCAGAATTATTCACTCATGGGGAGGATCTCCTGAAGAGATCAGAAAAAGGAGTGTTAAAAATTTTGGTGATGAGATAAAGGATGCTTTTATCGTTGATGAACCTGGGCCCTTGCTGGAGGAGATTGCCAAAAAAGCACTTGAACTCGGGTGCAGTCGAAAATATGATCCCCTTGTTGTTGAAAAAATGATAACCCGGTTAGCTTTAAAAGAAGAACATGCAGAAAATGAAAAGTGGCTAAGCATCGAAGAATTAAAGCCGGGTATGGTGCTGGAGGAGGCTTTATGCTTAAAAGGGGGTGAACGTCTCCTCTCTGGTGGAATTACTTTGAGCACTGAATCAGTTGAGTTGATAGAAAAATTGAAAACTCTTGGAGGATTGGCCGGTAATAAGGTGTATGTTACTGAAAACAGTAATTAGAACTAAGGGCTCGTACAAAAATAACTTGACCATTTTAAACGCCGATGCATCCCGCCTAACTGCGTTGCGAAAGCTCAGAATATCCTGTTATTCTTGCGTTTTCGCGCCTTGCCAG
>CAZNFB010000481.1:0-1526 GCA_964572105.1 uncultured Desulfobacteraceae bacterium | reverse complement strand
TAATATTTCGCAGGGTTACTAAAAGATTTTTCGTAACTATTCAGCCGACATCTATAGTTTCAGGCATAATGCTAAAGCATGTCTGGAATCAGCACAGATGAATACTTACGATTTTTTTGATTTTATATTTTTTCCCCAATGGAGTATCTATGCAAGAAACAGTTTTATTATTTTTTACGTTCTTTATTTTTATTTGTATGGCTGGGGTAAGTTTTGCCGCAAACCCCATGGAAGGCAGTTGTCCTGAAAATCTTCATAATTCTTTTTCAGGTTCTGAAAATTTACCTGAAGCTTTAAAAAAACAACCCTATGCAAAGCTCGATTCTAACGGAAACGAACTTTCCGGTTCTGCGGCAGAATGGATCATGGTGCGGGATAATTTCACAGGGCTTGTGTGGGAAGTCAAAGATTCACAGGACGGTGTAAAAGATTATTCAAACCTTCATGATTCCGATAATATTTATGGCTGGTATAACAGCAATCCTGCAATTAACGGAGGGAATCCAGGCCTGCTTTGGGGTAAAGTCAATGCTGAAAATTTCATAAACGAGCTTAACAGAACCTGGTTTGGGGGGCATGATGACTGGAGACTGCCGACTATTCAGGAACTTTCCGCAATTATAGAAAGCAAGACATCTAATCCGTCTATAAAAAGGAAATATTTTCCAGCAACAATGCTGTCAGGTTACTGGTCATCCACCACCTGCGCCTTGTATACCCACAGCGCATGGCTCGTTTATTTTAATGGGGGTGATGTGGAGCATGATCATAAGTCCTATGGACATTATCTGCGTGCTGTTCGCAAACCTGCAAAGGATCAGCTTAAGGGGGAATAGTTTGAAAAAAGTTCTTATTTTAGGGATAGTTTTTTCATTTTTGTTTTTAGGATCGGCCGCAGGTACTCTAATAGATAATGGTGACGGCACAGTAACAGACACAGTAACAGGACTTATGTGGCAACAATTAACAACGGAAACAATGTCCTGGAAAAATGCTCTGATTTATTGCGATGATCTTGACCTGGCAGATTATGATGACTGGAGGCTTCCTGACAGAAATGAGCTGGGCGCCATTGTCGATTATTCAAGGTGTAATCCGGCCATTGATCTTTCATTTTTTTTCGAAACAGCGCCGTCAGGTTATTGGTCATCAACTGTTTATGCAGATGATACAAATAATGCCTGGCGAGTTCATTTTTATGCCGGTCATATTAATGCCAGTTATAAACTGAATAATTGTTATGTACGGGCTGTTCGTGGTGGATATGTAAGGAGGTCCGAATCGGTTCCTATACCTGAAAAAAATGAACCGGAAGCAAAATTTGAAATAAAGGAAAGGGCTCATGGGCAATATTTTATGCCCATAAATATGGATGTTCAGACAGCCGAATATTTCGAAGACCAGGATGCAGATGTAGGGGCTTTCGTGAAAGGGAATACCGGAGGTTACCTTTCAGGAAATCCATACATCGGGTACGAATGGATTCCCATACATACAACTGAATAATCTTCTATGATCCCACTAAA
>CAZNFB010000480.1:0-1557 GCA_964572105.1 uncultured Desulfobacteraceae bacterium | reverse complement strand
TCCCCTTTTTAAAAACCCCTTCAAGCCCCTTGCCGCCGTTCGGTTTTCTCTTGATATCGGCGAATTTACCCTTTGCAATTGCTTCCATAAGACCCATATCCTGAATCTCATTTATGAAAGATTCTGATTCTTCCAGTACTTTTTTAGCCCGGGTTGCAATAAATCCATGGGGCTTGAATTCGATTTCATTGCCGATATCTTCTGCTGTCTGAAAAACGTAGTTAATATTTGAAATTGAGTTGTATCTGTCCTGCATGAGCGGCGTATGGCTCGCCTCCGTTAAAATTCCTGCCAGATGAATACCTTGACCGGTGAGAACTGATGCCATGTTAAACATGGTATCAAGGGCATGGGAATAAAAAATATCGGTGGATTTGTGTTTGGTGGGGGGCATATATTTTACCGGAGAGTTTGGAAACAACTGTCTGGTCAGCTGGGCATGGGCTATTTCGTATAAAAATCCGTTTTTAATTTCAGGGTTTACTTCAAATGCATGGCCAAGACCTAAAAGATCTTCTGTGAGTCCTGCCTGTTTGGCCATGGCCTCATTAATGAGCTGGGATGTCGTAACAGTATAGGCGTTATCAATGGCATCAGATGTGGTCAGATAATTATCTTCCCCGGTGTTTATCATAATTTTAGCCCGGCCGCAGATTAACCGGCTGAAATATTGATCTATAAAGGTACGTTTCATATTTATGTCCCTAAACAGGATCCCGTACATGGAGTCATTTAAAAGAATATCGAGATCTTCAAATGCCGCACAGGCTGCTATTTCCGACATGCATAACCCTGATGCGTAATTGACCAGGCGGATGAAACGGCCTTCTTTTTCTGAAAGTTCATCCAAAGCTTTTCGCATAATTTTAAAATTGGCCTGGGTGGCAAAGGTTCCGCCAAAACCTTTTGTTGTGGAGCCGTGGGGAATATAATCAAGGAGGGACTGGGCAGTGCTTCTTATTACTGCGATGATATCAGCCCCTGAGATGGCTGCTGCCTCTGCCTGCGTTCGATCCTCATAAATATTGCCGGTGGCTACAATCAAGTATCGCCAGGGCTGTTTAGGTAGGGAATATTTTTTTATTTTTTCTTCTTTTCTTTTACGGCTGGAATCGATTATATGCAGGGCATACTGAATCAGTTCTTCTTCTTTTTTGAGTATTTGTTCGCTGGGAACAGATTTCAGTTTTTTTAAATCAATCTCTTTTTGTTCAATGGCTTCAGCTGTTTTTTGTGCTGATTTTCCTGTTTGGATCATGGCTGCTGCAAAAAGTCGGGATATACCGTTATGAATCCCCACACACTCTTTAACCCGTTGAATAACAGAATTGGGCATGGGGGTTCCCTCTTTATTTACGCCGTCTACCCCATACAGTCTCAGGAGAGTCCGCTCCACAGATACGGAAGAATAGTCCGAAAAGTATGCATCGATTTTTTTCGCAATATTTTCAGCGACCTTTTTAATCCGTTTTACCTGTTTTAAATCAATGGGTAGTTGTGCCATAATTTATCACCTCCTGTAAGGGTGATTAGGAACGGAGATGAAATAAGTTGAAC
>CAZNFB010000479.1:0-1560 GCA_964572105.1 uncultured Desulfobacteraceae bacterium | reverse complement strand
GGCAGGATGGATCGACGCTTAAAATACCAAGTTATTTCGTCCTCGTTCCTTATGGCCTGGGAGTTAGATTGTCTAAAAAATTATTGAACAATATTTAAAATTTATATTGACAAAAGCATCTTAAAATTTAAGTGTTTTTATAAAAAATATTATTTTTTCAGCAGGATTTAATTTTAAGGGACTGATGGGCTTTTAATTAATCAATTTTGGTAGAATCACAAAATTATTAAACTTGATCTGTGCCCGATAAGCGCGTCTAATTTTCCTGAAAACCCATGGATTAAAAACGAATCTATTAGAACTTTGGGAGAAGTATGAATAATAATGTTAAAAAAGAATCACTTGTTGCAGAGGATTTTGTTAAAGATTCACAAAATATTGTTTCTGAAAGAGAGGCTGGGTTTACTTCCGAAGATTATACGCAGGGGATAGAGACTAAGGCGATCAAGCCTGCCTGGCAGACACAATTAAAATTTTTTCTATTCATGCGGCTGGCTGCGGTGAATAAAGAATTGTGGCTTCTTTTGTCGATGTTTTTACTCGCTTATCTGGTTAATCGTTTAGTAAACGCAAATTATATGCTTCTTGGTTTTTATTCCCTCCCTGCTATTTTTTCCGCCTATTTTTTTGGTCGTCGCCATGCGACATTAACCGCGTTTGCCAGCATATTGCTTGTTGGCATTTTAACCTATTTTAACCCAGTGCTTTTTACTGAAATTCAGAAATCTCCGATTTATGCCAGGCGCTGGTATGATATCACGGTCTGGGGAGGTATTCTGATCGTTACGGCTTATGCCATGGGAACTCTGTATGACCGGAATCATCGGCGGATACTGGAACTTCAGAGGGCTTATCGTGGAGTTTTGCATATTTTGCGTCAGTTTGTGGCCCAGGATAAGTATACGGAAAATCATTCTTACCGTGTTTCAGTTTATGCTGCAAAGATCGCTTCCTATATGGGGTTTGGTTCACGCCGTGTGGAGGATGTTCGTGCTGCAGCCATGCTCCATGACATAGGAAAGCTTGAAATCAGCAGGAATCTTCTTTACAAGGCTGCCCGCCTGACAAGGGAAGAGTTTGATAAAGTAAAGAAACATGCGGAAAATAGTGCTGGTATCATGGGGGGGGAGTCAGAAGGGCTCCTTGCGAGGATAATCCCCATTATTCTCGCCCATCATGATAAATTTGATGGCTCAGGCTATCGTCCTGCAAAGGGGGATGAAATACCGCTGGAAGCCAGGGTGATATCGGTTGCCGATGTTTATGACGCTTTATCAAGCGACCGACCCTATCGTAAGGCCATGTCCCCTTTTGAGGCAAAGGAAATTATTGTAAAAGGGGCTGGTACAGATTTTGACCCCAGGGTTGTTAACGCATTTACTGCAGCTTTTAAAAGGGGAGAAATGGAGGTCCCTGAGGTGGTTTTGTAAAATTATTTGTAACTATTCAGCTAATCTGTATAGCAATCAAAAAACAAGAAAAGCTTTTGGATTACAATTAGTTAGAACCCCATCTGCTTAGGAACGGGGACGAAATAAGTTCGCAATTTTAAGTGTTGAG
>CAZNFB010000478.1:0-1568 GCA_964572105.1 uncultured Desulfobacteraceae bacterium | reverse complement strand
CAGAAATAGCGCAGGATTTTGACAATATACAAGGCGCATTAAAGGTTGCATACTATACGTCTTCGACCTTTGATGCAACGAAAGATGGGCCAAAAGACAAGCTATTTCGTTCAATTTATAAACTTTTCGTTTCTTATACTTCTGCGCAGAGTATGACCATATCATCCTCGGGCTTAAAATTATTATTTATGATCAGATCTTTTAATTTTTTCGGGGCATCCTGTATGGGCACGTCTCTAATCTCTTCACATGCTGCTTTGATTTCATCCATACCCTTTATCCAGATTTTTCTTTTTTTGGGGTTTTCTATTACTCCGTCGGTGATCATGACAAATCGGTCTCCTTTATTAACCTTTATATCCATCGATTCAAAACAGGTGTTTTTAAACATCCCTATGACATCTCCGGTTAATTCCACAAGAAAAGCTTCCCGCTCCTTTGGAATAAAAATAAGGGGGGGATGCCCTGCGTTGACCACGGTGAGGCATCTGGATTTACGGTTCAGCTTTGCGTAACATGCTGTTATATATTTGCTGCCTGGGAGCTGATCCGTTAAAATATTGTTTAACATCTGCATGCTTTCCATGGGGCTATACATTGGCAGACAATTTTGTCTTAGTAAAACTTTTACTGCTGCGGTGATAAAACCGGTGGTAATGTCATGGCCGGAAACATCGGCAATAAAATAACCGTATATTTCCTCAGAAATTTGAAAAATATCATAAAAATCGCCCCCTGCTTCGAGCAAAGCCTTGTACCAGACAGCAAAATTTGCTTTGGGAAGGCTTTTTGAAGAAATCAGCATTGATTGCTGCGTTGTATGGATCTGTTTTAATTTTTTAGTCTGGTTGGCGATTAAATAATTGGTTGCAAGGGATAATTTCAGGTGGAGGCGAATTCTGGCGATTACCTCAAGCGTGTGGAACGGTTTTGTAATGTAATCAACAGCCCCCAAATTAAAGGATTGTATTTTTGTATCGAGGTCATCTTTTCCTGTAATGAAAATTATGGGAATAGAGGCTGTTTCAGCATTTTTTTTAAGCTTTTTAATTACCTCAAACCCGTTTTCTCCGGGCATGATTATGTCCAGGAGTATGAGGTCAGGGTGTAGCTCGGAAGCTATATGTCGTCCGGTGGGGCCGTCTGATGATGTGAAAACTCTGTATCCTTCTTTTGTGAGGGCCATCTCCAGCAGTTTGTTGTTCAATACATTATCATCAATGATCAGTATTGAAAACGATTTATTATCAGGCATATGTAATATTAAATTTTTAGTCGATTAATTTAAGAAAATTTTATTATAGCTCAGTTCCGGCATCTAATGACCAAAGGAATAACCAAGCCCGAAAACTTTTAATAAGCCTTTTTTTTTAGTACAATGAATTTTATACAGTATCAAGTCTTTTTTTGGCACCCTTCAAATTAGTTTACATTTTAAGCGCCGATGCATCCCGCCTGGCTGCGTTCCGAAAGCGCAGAAATATCTCGATATTCCTGCGTTTTCGTGCCTTGCCAGACGGGTGCCTCGACACTTAAAATAGCCAACTTATTTTTGAGCGAACTCTTAG
>CAZNFB010000477.1:0-1579 GCA_964572105.1 uncultured Desulfobacteraceae bacterium | reverse complement strand
CAACGAAGTAGATAGGCCAAAAGACAAGCTATTTCGTTCAACTTATAAAATTTTCATTCCTTAGTTCATAAAGACCGGCCTCGGAATTTTTTTTATTGTAACACCGGTTTTTGACCGGTGACAATATTCAGATATTTTTATAAAGCACCATACACATTTTTTCTATTTTATATCCACTAACAATTACAAAACAACATTTGAGCAAATTCGCTCCTGAACAGCTATAAAATTTCAGATAATTAATGATAACGCAAAAAAAATGCCAAAATCTCATCGCACTTTTTTTACATGTTAACTATGTGACATAACAATAAATTTGTTTAACAACCTTTCTGTTAAATTGAAAATGAAAAAATAATGTGTCGATTTTATTTACACAATATAAAAAATGTTATGCTTATTTAATGCCTGAACGGAAACTGCTGATTGCCTCTATTCATGCGCTCGGAAAAAATTTTCTGGTTTTGTTCGAGCACTATTCAGGTAAAAGTTTATACCGTATCCACACTCGCAAATCCAGGTTCGTGCAAAGGTATCAGAATATCAGCCATATTTTTTATTTTTAGCATAATATCGTATGCTTTGTATGCGTCCCCATGGGTTCCAGGAGGAATAACCTCCAGCTCCATGGCAGTGATTTTTTTAGGCGGATTGAAATTCTCCATAATAGTGCAGCATCCGGTTATTACAGCCCGGCCTTTGGATGTTTCCACAAGCACGGAAAGCCCTCCATCGGTGTGGCCCGGAGTATGAATGACCTTAATACCCGGGATTATCTCGGTATCTTCGATTATAGTTGATATTTGGCCGGCCACTTCCACATCTGTTATATAATCGTCTATATATCTAAAATCAAGGGGATGGGGATTGTGCACCCGCTCCAGTTCTTTAACATGTATATAAAAAACGGCATTTATACACTTATAGTCATTTTCACAATGATCATTGTGCAAATGTGTATGGATTACAATATCAATATCTTCAGGGGAAAGCCCCCAGCGGCCAAGACCTTCTTCAAAAGTATAGATCCTGCCGCCAATTGACGTCTCCCTTGCCTTTGATTGAACAGGACTGATTTCACCTGTGTCCACAATAATTTTTTTGTTTCCCCCCTCAAGATACCAGCAATATATCGGTATTGTATAAGGCGTGCCATAATCATGCTGGTAAGTCATCATTCCCTTGTCAAAAATTTTTGTGCCCATCACAATCGGATGTATTTTATAAATGTTCATTTTGCCGCCCTGATTTATAAACAATATTGTAGTAAAATATCCCCACGCGTTCCATTCGGGTTTAACCAGATTATACCTGTTGCCGTACATATTAGCTGAATAGTTACATATAATTTATGAATAAATATCAGAACTTATTGAAAATCAAAACATTTTCTGATATTTATACCAAAAATAAAAAATTACAGACTCAACCTGTGCATAACCCTGACAAAGGAAGGTTTCTCAAAAACATATAATCCAGTTTATATTAAAAAAAAATGAAAAATTTAACAACCCTGATTGTCCATTAGGAACGAAAATTTTATAAGTTGAACGAAATAGCTTGTCTTTTGGCTCATCTA
>CAZNFB010000476.1:0-1590 GCA_964572105.1 uncultured Desulfobacteraceae bacterium | reverse complement strand
TTTGCCTGTTTTATCCATTCCCGCATTCTTTCCATGTTAAAAACACACTGGGTCTGGATAAAGTCAGCCCCTGCCTGCACTTTTTTTGCAAGACGAAATACCCTCCATTCAAATGGGTCTGCAAAAGGATTTGCAGCAGCTCCTATGAACATTTTTGGAGGATCATCAATATCAGCGCCTCCTAAAAATTTGCCTTCATCCCTCATTTTTTTAACCATTCCAAGGAGTTGTATTGAATCTATGTCAAATACGCCTTTTGCCTGTGGATGATCTCCGAATTGCTGATGGTCTCCTGACAGGCATAGAATATTTTTAAGCCCATGGGCATATGCTCCGAGAATATCAGCCTGCATGGCAAGGCGGTTTCTGTCGCGGCAAACCATTTGATAATTAGGTTCAATCCCCATCTCCTTAACAAATAAAGCTGCTCCCCAACTGGACATTCTGACCATTGCAGTCTGGTTATCAGTTATATTGGCCATGTCGACCATCCCTTTAAGGTGACGGGCCTTTTCCTTGAGAGCTTCTACATTTGCTCCACGGGGGGGCCCCACTTCTCCTGTAAAGGCAAAGTGTCCGGCTTTTAAAATTTTTTCAAGATTACTGCCTGATTTCATATCTGTATTTCCTTTAAAATAATTGTTGTTTAGAATATATGCTTTTTTTAAAATTTATTTTATTGATTATGCAAGTATGTGTTCTTTATAGGCAGGCTGCATAATTGTGCGGGGTTTCTGGTTGCGCCAGTCGGTGGGAGGGCAAATTTCTATTATGTTACCAAGCCTGTTTTGACTTGCCAGTCTTTCATAAATTTTAAACCATGCACAGGGCTGGTCAGAATCAATCTCGCAACTTCCTGAGTTTGTGCCGCCGCAGGGCCCGTTAAACAGAGTCTTTGCGCACATAGTAACTGGACAGATCCCTGCAGTCATACCAAGAACGCAGCTGCCGCATGCACGACATTTTTCTTCGTACCATCCCACGTCTTTGTTAACACCTATAAAAGATGTGTCAACAGCCGGGAAAACAGGAATATCAGGAAATCTTTCTGCTAAAAACTGTATGCCTGCTCCGCATGCCATGGAGAGCAATGCATCATATTCGTCAACCATGGCGTCGAGTTCAGATAAAAACTCCATGTCACATTGACGTTCAACAGTGAAAGCACCTGTAATAATAGGGTCTTTATCAATTTTCCGAGCTATTATCAGCTCGGAATTTAAAATTTCCACTTCTTTTTCCCCACCCGCTAGACAAACGGCTACACAAGTTCCGCAGCCAACTGTAAGAACTTTTTTATAATCCTTTAACATCTCTTTTATTTCATTAAAGGGTTTTCTTTCGGCAATAATCATGAAACCTCCTAAGTTGATTTTTTTACGAAATATTCCATTTCGTCTGATTTTAAAGCATAAGGCTTAATCTTGAAACACAAAAAGTCATTGGCGACTTTAAAATTTCAGATTTCTTGAATTTACATGAAATTAAATATTTTTTAAAGTTATCTGTTTGCGGTTACTAAAAATGATTTGTAACCATAAATTGCCAGATCATAAATTCCACGTAAGGGTTCGTTCAAAAATAAATTAG
>CAZNFB010000475.1:0-1610 GCA_964572105.1 uncultured Desulfobacteraceae bacterium | reverse complement strand
GCTACAAAAACAATTAAACTCCCCTCACGCAAGATTCTAACCGGACATTACTGACGGCAACAGGTATAATCTGATAATCTTTTAGGAACGGGGATGAAAAATTAATGCTTTTTTTTCAAACAAGCATCGGGGTTCATATTGATAATGATTATGTGTCTGCAGTATTGCTTGGCACTTCCTTTAAGGGTATTGTCAAAAAGGATTGTAAAGTTCAATATTTTGCAGAAAGCACCTCTTTTGATGAAAAATTGAAAATTGTATCTTGCATGATCAGTGACTTTGTTCGAAATTATGGCATATCTTCCCCTTATATCCATATAGGGATTCCCCTGGGTTCGGTTATTTTAAGGGATATCACTTTACCCTCTGCAGTTAAAGAGAATTTAAGGACAACGGTTAAATATGAATTGGAAAAGTACGTTCCCCTCTCCGGAGAGGATCTATATTTTGATATTCAGAATATAGCTGAGGATAAAGAGGAGAAGAGAATCAGGGTTTTGCTGGCAGCGGTGAAGAAGGATGAATTAAAGCCATATTTTGATCTTATAGATCTCACCGGGCATGGCCTTGCAAGTATTGATATAAGTCTTGCGGCGGCTGTCAATACCCTGGCAGGGCTTTTTCCGTCTTTGAAGTGTTATGCCTTTGTCTGGTTAAAAAATGATCGTTTTGAAATAGGGTTTGTTCAAGACGGGTTTCTTAATGTTTCCAGAGTTTTTAAGACCTCTCTAAAAGGGCCAGAGCTTTTATCTGAAATTGGAAGGGAGCTGCAAACGGTTCAGGATAATTTGCCGGATAAATCAGAAGGTCAGAAGCAAAATGAAAATCTGCGTGTGGTACTTTGGGGGACTTTGGTTGATGAAAATCTGGAAGAAGGTGTAAGGGAAAAGGGCTTTGATCTTGTTAATCTTAATCTGTACGCATCACCTGTTTCTGCGCAGGAATTTATTTCCCCATACGGGTTAGCTTTAAAAGGACTAAAAAAAGTTTCTAACAATTTTAATTTTCTACCTGTGAATTTACGAAAACGTTCCAGTAAAGCGCCGTTGTACGCAGTTATTGCCCTTTGCCTTCTTGCGGTTTTGTCAGCCATGTCCTGGCAGGGGAGTCTCATTGTCCGGACAAGATCGATTTCCAGCCATCTGGATAAAGAAATATCAATTTTGCAAAAAGATGCTAAGCAGATAGATAAAATTCGAAAAGAATATGAGCTTTTAGAGCAAAAAATCGGGTATATGAAAAATGGTAATCCAGGCAAGGCATTCGTGCTCGATATAATTAAGGAGCTTAGCTGTATAATCCCTTATGGTTCGTGGGTTAGTGATTTAAGATTTTCAGACAAAGGGATAAGTATTATAGGGTTTGCAGAAAGGGCTTCTGAATTAATTCCGCTTCTTGACAAATCGCCATATTTTGAAGATGTGATTTTTACTTCATCAATTACAAAAACCAGGGCCGGCAAAGAGCGGTTTAAAATTGCTTTAAAAGTTCTTACGGCCAAAAATGCTGAATAATCTTTAACTTGATGTAACTTCTTGGGAAGTTACCAATTAGTTTAGCTATGGTGCTAATATGATACAAATCTCAAATTTGGAATTCTTAAAAAACAG
>CAZNFB010000474.1:0-1636 GCA_964572105.1 uncultured Desulfobacteraceae bacterium | reverse complement strand
CATCTACTTCGTTGCATCAAAGGCCGAATGTATATAGTATGCAACCTTTAATGCGTTTTGTATATGGGCCAAAATCCTGCGCTATTTCTGCTTAACTTATTTCATCTCCGTTCCTTAGTTATTTTTGCCTATGAACTCAAAAAATAAAATTCAAAATTATATACAATATTTTTTGCTGATCACTTCTTTTATTACATGTTTTTTTCATACTTTCATCTGGCTGGATTACAGGTATTCCCAGGTTGATTCATATTATGCCCACGGTTATTTTGTACCATTTATCAGTGCCTGGTTAATCTATTTAAAATGGGATCAATTAAAAAATATTAAAATTTCCAGCAATATTTGCGGATTAGTCCTTATCCTGTTTGCTCTTTTAATTCATATTATTGCTGTTATGAGTGATATAAATTTTATTTCAGGTTTTGCTGTCTTTTTTTATCTGGCAGGCTCTGTTTTATACCTTTGTGGAACAGCTGCTTTTAAAATGGTAATTTTTCCCATATTATTTCTTTTATTTATGTTTCCCGTGCCGGGCCAGTTTATCGATATTATTGGATTACCCACAAAGATCTTAGCAACAGCGATGGGTCTTAAAATTATTGCTTTTGCTGGGATCCCATATTATCAGGAAGGATTTAGAATTTTCCTGCCTGAGACAACCATGTATGTCGGCACACCATGTAACGGTATGAAATCCCTGATATCCTTTCTTGCCATGGGGCTTTTGGCAGCATATATTACAAACCTTTCATTGTGGAAGAAAATTTTTGTTGTTATTGGTGTCTATCCCCTGGCAGTTGTTTTAAATGGATGCAGAATAGCAATGCTTATTTTTATTGCAGACACCTATGGAATAAAAAAAGCTTCCCCTGAAAGTTACCTCCATGATTTATCCGGAATAATTGTATTTGCCGCAGGATTAATTATTATATTTTTTACAATAAACTTTTGGAAGCCAAAAAACGAAAATAAATAACAATGAATAAACAATTTGTCATGGTCATTGCTCTAACCCTGGTTACTGCTTTTGTCATACTTAGAGTGCATAATACTGAATCCGTAAAAAATGAAAAGCTCTTCGATTTTCCGATGAAAATCGGTAACTGGACAGGGGAAAAAATTCAGATGGAAGACTGGGTTTTTGAGTCCCTTGAAACCTCTTATTCAATTTTACGAAATTATACTTCTCCTGAAGGTGAAAAAATAAATCTTGCCATAGTCTGGTATGATGATAAAGAAATAGCCTTTCACGGTGCAGCCGCCTGCCTTGGAGGTACCGGTAACAAGGTTACAGAAATGAGTTTTTACAAGTTAAATATTGATAAAAATCGCAATTTTACCATTGGGAAATTGCTGGCAAATAAACTCAGCGTTCAAAGTTTAGTACTTTATTATTATATAAGCGATGGCTATTTAACGGCTGATCAAATTGAAATACGCAAACATGTTGCTTTTAAAAGATTGAAACTTAAAAGAACAAGCGCTGCATTTATTAGAATCATGATGCCTATTATTAAAGACAGAACAGAAACCTTAAAAACGCTGGAAGATTTTGTAAAAACAACTCTTCCGGTTATTATTGAATATACTGATACCAAGGCGGGCTAAATGCCCGCAATCCAAAACCAGAAAT
>CAZNFB010000473.1:0-1640 GCA_964572105.1 uncultured Desulfobacteraceae bacterium | reverse complement strand
CAATTTCAATTGTTTTAATCAGATCATACCTGTTGTGTCTCTTAAATCAGTGACACTGAATAGTTATTTTTTTATAAACTAAAGCAACGCGTTAAAAATATCAATATTTAATAATTTAACGTGATAATATCGCCGGCTTGATGATTTTTTCATTCAGGTATGCTCTGTGTATCAGAGGGAAAGGTGAAATTATTTATGTGACGATCTATATGCATATTCTGCCCCTTGTTCTCAATCAGAGTCTGGGGACGAGCCTGCCTCAAATTTATTAAAAATTTACAAAAGTTTTCATAAAAATAACCGATCTTATTATTAAAGAGAATGATTTTCTGGTATCTGTTTTTTTACAAATACAATCAAATATATTCGAAATGAGGATGAGAAAATGGATGGAATTACCTCTTATAATCAAGGTCTTTATCCACAATGGAATCTGGGTGCAGGACGTAGTGCTTATTATAAATCTGATACTGAAAGTGCGACTGTCTCTTATGAAAAAAATAAAGAGATCTCATTGACCACACAAGATGGAGATAAAGTAACCATATCGGCATCCCAGGAAGGTCTGCTGAGTTACTCCCGCTCCAATGAAATCACATATGAAAAATATTCTTTTGCAGATAATAGTCAGGGGCAGGGAACTTCTCTGTTTACAGGGGAAGAATTTATTATGAAACAGCAGGAGAAAGTGGAATTTGAATATATGAGTGATCTTTCGATTACAGTGGAAGGTGATTTAAATGAACAGGAATTAAAAGATATAAAAACTGCCTTAAGACAGATCGATAAAATAATGACAAACATGCTTTATGGCGGGGGGGACTCCAATGAAATTTCTTCATCTTTGTCCAAACTCGATAACCTGGAAAGCATATCGGGTGTGGAGGCGGACTATCGGTATGAAATGAATGTTATAATTGAGCGTTCTTCCCTTGACTATGCTGCCATAGATGCCATGTATCGTGCCCCCGATGATATCCCTTTGGCGACTGATGAAACTGCTATGCTGAATAACAAAATAGATGAGTTAATAAAAGTAATTGAAGATTCCGGTGTTGATTCCGATAAATTTAAAGGGCCTCTTAAAAATCTGTTTTCCAACTATGCTGATAAGGCGGGGGAAGGTGGTAATGAAAACAGCTCAATTATGCGCTTGATAAAATTTATTGAAAATGGCTTGCTGAATCGAATTAAATCTCATTTTTGAAGGTAAAGAACTTTTATGCAAATTGACTTTGTAAATTGTTCGGTCTTTGAAATACCCGCACCTTATTTAATCAACCTTGAATTTTATCCTTAAATTTTTTTTCAAATAGATCATCTGATTGACTTAATATATTTTTATGGAGCTGTTGGAATTGTTCCACAAGAGATTTGGCAAAAGGAGTTAGTCTGGAACCTCCTCCTGATGCTCCTCCCACATTGCGAATCAACATTTTTCGGCCCATCCGTTCTTCAGTCGCCTTTATCCTGCCCCAGACTGCACGATAGCTCATTTTAAGTTCTTTGGCTGCTGCCTGAATTGATCCGCTGTGCTGGATAGCTTCAAAAATTTTAAAACGTCCCAGTCCAAAAACCACCTTCCCTGAATCGTCTTCTATCCATATCTTTGACCGTATAAAGAGTGGCTTTGTATTTTT
>CAZNFB010000472.1:0-1656 GCA_964572105.1 uncultured Desulfobacteraceae bacterium | reverse complement strand
AACACAGACATTTCGGAAATTGATAGATGGCAATTATCTGTATATACAAACAAGGGCAGGATAGATGCTGTAATTATTGATAAGGACATTTACATCTTTGGATTCGAATTCAATGGGAATAAAAATAAAGCTTTAAACCAGATTAAGGAAAAAAATATTTCGAAAAGTATCAGGGCACTGGTAAAAAAATTTATCTTTTTGGTATTGAATTTACCGACCGAAATGTGGGGAAATGGGTTGTTGAGGAAAGAACGAAGGGACAAAGATCAAAAGTTGGCTGTCAGAGAGCAGAGATGATGAGATTATTCGGTAATTGGGAAAAATTAGACAAATTAATGAATCGTCATTTTCTTTAAAGAATAAAAAGGTATAGATAATGGTAATTCCGGTTGGTTCTGTAAAATCACTTCAGGCTTTGTACTGTGAGATTCAAAAGTTGATCAACAGCAAAGGAGGAAAAGAGGCAATCGGTGCGCTAAAAATGTTTTTGGCATTATATCCTGATTATGCGTTAGCACATAATGACCTTGGAGTTTTGTATTATAAAACCGGAGATAAAGATAAATCGTTGCAGCATTATCAAAAAGCGGCGGAGCTCCAGCCTGAAAATATTACATTCCAGAAAAACCTGGCGGATTTTTATTATGTTGAACTGGGTCAGGTAAAAGAGGCAATGCAGATTTACAATAAAATTATAGCTGTCAATCCAAAGGATGTCGAGACTTTGCTGATAATGGGTCATATTTCTATAACTCTGCAATTATTTGATGATGCCATTGATTTTTATAAGATTGTACTTAAGCTTGATCCTGCTAATAAAGATGCCAGACAAAATTTTGATACACTGGAATATTATAAATTAAAACTAGAAAAAAAAGAGCTCGCTGTAAAAGCGAAAAATCTGGAAAAAGATGATTATTTTGTCTCTGCCATTGTATCTACCTATAATTCCGAACGATTTATTCGCGGCTGCCTTGAAAATCTGGAAGCGCAAACAATTGCTGACAGATTAGAAATTATCATTGTTAACAGCGGATCAGAGCAGAATGAAGAAGCAATTGTCAAAGAATTTCAGGAAAAATATTCAAACATAAAATACATAAAAACCGAGCAGCGTGAAACGGTTTATGCAGCTTGGAATCGAGGTATAAAAGCGTCATCCGGAAAATATATTACAAATGCAAATACGGATGACCGCCATCGAAAGGATGCTTTGGAAGTTATGTCTAAAACGCTTGAAAGACTTCCGGAGATTGCTCTTGTTTATGCAGATGTTGTAATCACCGAAACAGAAAATGAGACATTTAAAAACTGCACTCCGGTTGGTTATTTTCACTGGAGGGATTGGAAAAGGGAGGATTTGTTAAATAAAGGATGTTTTATGGGACCTCAGCCTCTGTGGCGAAGGGATGTTCATGATGAATACGGTTATTTTGATGATTCATTTATTACTTCGGGAGATTATGAATTTTGGTTGAGGATTTCTCAGACCAGGAATTTTTTACATATTCCGGTTCGCCTGGGACTTTATCTACGATCACCCGGAAGTATTGAACATTCAAACAGGGAAAAGCAAAGAGAAGAAAATAATAAAATTTTTAAGTTGTACAAAGATATTAATTCTTCAGATAAAAATATTTATGAAACAGCCACCTG
>CAZNFB010000471.1:0-1670 GCA_964572105.1 uncultured Desulfobacteraceae bacterium | reverse complement strand
ATATCAAACCTCATATTTTCTAAATTTTTGATGTCTGAAGTAATGGACAAGTTTTACGGTTCCGTCATCATCATGCTTTTCAACAGCTTTACGCTCTGTGGTTGAATATACTGGAATCAGACCAATCTCAAAGGCAAAATTAACCATAATATAACATGCTCCAAAATCACCCTGGATAAGGACATAGTCATTTATTATGGAATTTTGAGCAAGCCAGTCTTTTACAGGATTAAGCCAGGAGCTGATTTCCGACAAGTCAGGCGGGATTTGCTGCCACAATTCCTTGATGTCAGAGGGCATATCTATTATCCTTTGAACACCAAGAGAATTACGGGCATCGGTTTCCTGAACAGATGTGATGTTGTGGTTGAATATTAAAAACAATGAATCAGGCATTGTTTTTTTCATTGGTTTTGTAATCTTTATTTTTTTTAAGTTCATTCTCTATGCACGGGCCTCTTAAATTCCCTTTAAAGACTCAACTTTGACAACCATCTCCAGGCGCTTCTAACCTCAACACCATTGGGAAAAGTTTTCTCCCTTTTTAGATTTTTAACTACCTGGATCATCTTTACTTTTGGGAAATATTTTTGAAAAATATTAAAATTTGGGCTTATATTTTCATCACTTAATTTCACTTCTACCAATAACTCTGGATTTTGATTACCGGTAATGCAAAAATCAACTTCTTTACCATCTTTATTTTTTAAATAATAAAGATATTTCTCTTTTCCGTAACAATCTTCAAGAAAGTGAATCTCTTTTTGCAAGGCACAGGCAACAAGGTTTTCCAGCTTGGCGCCGGAATCTCCCACAACCTGTCCCGTATCATAAAAATAAAATTTGGGCGTTTTTAAAATAGATCTTGTGATGTTTTTGTGAAAAGGAGACACTCGAAAAACAACATACATGTTTTCCAGAATAATAAGCCAGCGTTTGATTGTTTTATCAGAGCATTGAAGGTCTCTTGCAAGGGAACTGTATGACACGGGACTCCCCACCCGTTTTTTTAATAACTGGATAAGCGTCTCAATGGATGTTATTTGCTGAACATTTTCAAGATCAATGAGATCCTGCTTGATTATAATATCAAGATGAGATTTTTTCCATCTGTTATAAAATGATAAATCCCCATCAAAAAAGGGTTCTGGAAAGCCGCCGGTATTTAATAGTTTATCCAGTTCGGCATCAAGGTTTTTCGGGTTAATAATATTTTTAATTTCTTTTAAATCCAGAGGATGGAGCCTGAACTGAAAAAACCTTCCGGCAAGAGAATCTCCTGCCTTTCTATAAGAATCCAGCCTGGCGCTGCCTGTAACAATTATAGCCGGCGGGACTCCTTCTGTATCATATATGCCCTTTAGCCATGATTTCCAGTTTTTTAATTTGTGAAGCTCATCAAAAATAATAAGGTTTTTTGAACGATCCCAGGATTTTTCGATTAAGCCTATCCGATCTTCCGAACTGTCATAGTTAAAATAATCATAGCCGGTCATTAACATTTTGGACAATGTGGTCTTTCCAGTTTGCCGGGGTCCGCTTAATAGAACAATCTTTTTTTTCAAATCTTTTAGAATATATTTTTCCAAGTACCTTTTCATAGCGACTATTCTGGCATAAAAATCGAAATAGTCAAGACTTTTTCGGCATGTTGACCGAAAAAGTCAAAA
>CAZNFB010000470.1:0-1682 GCA_964572105.1 uncultured Desulfobacteraceae bacterium | reverse complement strand
ATGGGATTAGGGCTTCTTGGTCTGGTGGGGTATGGCCGCAAGAAGTTGATAAAAAAGAGCTAAATATGTTTTGACGGCTTTATAAAATTAATTATAGCTTTACAAAAATCCTCTGGGGTCTTATCCTGGGGGATTTTTTTTTGTCTTTTTCCCGTGCGCAGGCATTGACATTTAACTCTTAGCGTGTAATGCAGGGTTGTAATTATTCTTATTAAGGGTCTTCTTCTATTAAAAAGGGTTTAATGATGATAAAGCGGACAAAAGTATTGGAACTTCTGCGGGCAGATGCTCCTGCTGAAAAGATTCTTCTTAAAGGGTGGATAAGGACAACACGGGAATCAAAGACTTTTTCGTTTTTGGAGCTCAATGATGGATCATCCCTTGCCAATATACAGGTTATAGCCGATTCTTCCCTTGATAATTATGCTGAAATCAGAGCTCTCACCACGGGATCTGCTCTGGAAATCAGAGGGAGCCTTGGAGCGTCCCAGGGGAAGGGGCAGAAGTGGGAAGTTCTGGCAGAAAATGTAACTGTGGTGAGTGTGGCAGACGGGGCCTATCCCCTGCAGAAAAAGCGCCATACAGATGAATTTCTCCGGGGAATAGCACATTTAAGACCAAGAACAAATAAATATGGGGCTGTTTTCCGAATAAGGTCAGAACTCTCCTTTGCAATACACAAATTTTTCAGGGATAAAGGGTTTAAATACCTTCATTCCCCGATTATTACCGGTTCTGACTGTGAGGGCGCCGGAGATATGTTCAGGGTCACCGCATTAAATCCTGGGAAACTTTCTGCTAAAGGTGGCGGAATCGATTTTTCCCACGATTTTTTTGGGCAGGAGGCCAGCCTTACTGTATCTGGCCAGCTGTCTGCTGAAATGTTTGCCCTTGCCCTTGGGGATGTATATACTTTTGGGCCCACATTCAGGGCTGAAAATTCCAATACAAGCAGGCATGTGGCGGAATTTTGGATGGTTGAGCCGGAAATGGCTTTTTGTGACCTTGAAGAAGATATGAATCTGGCAGAGGAGCTTGTTCAGTCTCTTGTCGCCCATGCCATGGATGAATGCATGGAGGATATCAGCCTTTTTGCAAAATTCGTTAACAAAAAATTATTGACTGTTTTTGATAATATTCTATCTTCTCCATTTACCAGAATTACCTATGAAGAGGCTGTTAATATATTAGGCAAGTCCGGCATCTCCTTTGAGTTTGAAGTGGCCTTTGGGAGTGATTTGCAATCGGAGCATGAGCGTTATTTAACAGAGCAGTATTTTAAAAAACCTGTTATAATTTATAACTATCCAAAGGATATAAAACCCTTTTACATGAGGCTGAACAATGATAACAGGACAGTGGCTGCAATGGATCTTCTGGTTCCGGGAATAGGGGAGATAATTGGGGGAAGTCAAAGGGAAGAGAGGGGGAGTGCGCTGAAAAAGCGTATGGAGGAGATGGGTCTCGATGAAAAAAAATACTGGTGGTATATTGATTCAAGGAAATACGGAACTGTTCCCCACAGTGGTTTTGGCCTTGGATTCGAGCGTTTGATGATGCTGGTTACAGGCGTGACTAATATACGGGATGTAATACCTTTCCCAAGAACACCAGGGAGTATTGAATTTTGATAAATTTCATAAAGCCAGATGGCAAAACTGAGCTATGGTGAAATTTAAAAA
>CAZNFB010000469.1:0-1692 GCA_964572105.1 uncultured Desulfobacteraceae bacterium | reverse complement strand
CTAACCGAACACTATTGATTTCAACTGTTTTATTAATTAGATCATACCTGACCCCTGCCTGGTATCAGCATACCTGAATATAGATTCTCAGATAATTACCCCGTTTTGAAATTTGCCACAAGGCCGGAGGGAGAAATGCGTATTATAATACGCAGGCGGTCGATGGCGCAGCGAAATTATTTATGTGGCGGTAGCTGCAGCTATGATAAATCTTATTATTTTTTATATGGGCAGTTTCTTTTTGAGCGTATGCTCAAAAAGAAACTTGACAAACAAAACCATTGCGCCTATATTATAGTCAGAGGCTCATAATAAAAGGAGTTATCATGCCAAGACCAAGAAAACCACGTTTGATAAGGGGAGGGCCCATGTCAAACGTTTTTAAACCAAAGGGAATTCCAGCCTGTGATCTTGAAGAGGAGGTTGTTTCTGTAGAAGGCCTTGAGGCTATCCGCCTAAGTGATCTTGAAAAAATGGATCAGGAGACCGCAGCCGGTCAGATGAATATCTCCCGCCAGACTTTCGGCAGAGTCCTTGCTGAAGCAAGGGTACAGATCGCAACAGCCCTGGTAAGGGGAAAGATGATCAGGATTCATGGGGGTTCCTATACTTTGCATAACACCGATGGAAGATGCTTAAAGAAAAGGGGCATTTGTCCGGGCGAGGGAAAAATATGATTATCAGTATTGCAAGCGGAAAAGGTGGAACAGGAAAAATCACAGTTGCCACAAATTTTGCCGCCAGCATCGGGGAAAAGGTTCAGCTGCTCGATTGTGATGTGGAAAAACCATGGAAATAATGGCGTAAACATTGGAGCACAAACGGTTATTAAACTTAAACATAATTAAATAAAGGATTTTGTAAAAATGAAAAATGGAAGAATAGCAGTTCCATCCATGGAAAATGGTGGTATAGATGGACAAAGAGCAGGACATTTTGGTCATTGTGATGTTTTTACTCTGATCGATGTAGAAGAGGGGGGTATTAAAAATATTTCAATTCTTCCTAATAAGGAACATGTTCAGGGCGGATGCATGGTACCGGTTAATCTTTTGGCTGACAACAAGGTCAATGCCCTTATTGTTGGAGGGATAGGGATGCGCCCCCTTATGGGTTTCGGGCAAGTGGGGATTGAGGTATATTATGATGGAGAGAGACACGATATAAAACCGGTTGTGGAAGATTTAATAGCAGGAAAACTACAAAAAATCGCTGAAGATCAGGTTTGCGGCGGTGGTGGAGGAGGAATTTAATAATGAAAATAGCTGTTACATCCAAAGGTACAGACCTCGACGCAGAGGTTGATCCCCGTTTTGGCAGGGCAGCCTACTTCCTCGTGATCAACACGGAAACTTTAGATTTTGAGGTGCTGGATAATGCTGAAAACGTTAATGCTTTGAAAGGGGCGGGAATTCAGTCGGCCAAAATGATAAGTGACAAGGGTGTCCAGGCTCTTTTAACAGGATATTGCGGCCCCAACGCCTTTAAAACTCTTGAGGCAGTCAACATAAAAGTGATTAATGATGCAACCGGCACCATCAGAGAGGCTGTAAAGTCTTTTACGGATGGCGAATTAAACATTTCAGACAAAGCAAATGTTGAGGGCCATTGGTAATATGGCGTATGTTATAGATGTTCATATAAATGATTTCACTGCGTTATCGGGCGTCGGAGTATTATAATACTCCTTTC
>CAZNFB010000468.1:0-1703 GCA_964572105.1 uncultured Desulfobacteraceae bacterium | reverse complement strand
ATATATATAAAATTTATATTGATAGCATCAAGTAAAAATTTTATATATTTCACATGTAATAAAAAAATGTAGTAATCCCTTAGATACTTCTGCTGGAGGTTTATATGAAAACAAAAAAAATCGTAATTATAGGGGGTGGTCCCGGCGGATATGTTGCCGCTATCCGGGCTGCGAGTATGGGGGCAGATGTAACTCTGGTTGAAGGGGACAAACTAGGGGGCACATGCCTGAATCGGGGGTGCATTCCTTCCAAAATTATGAAAACAGCCGCAGAGATACTGCTGAAATTAAAACACCCTGAAAATTTTGGCCTGAGCCTTTCCGGAAAACTTAAGCCGGATCTTAAAATGCTTATGGCCCGGAAACAAAAAATTATTGAAAACCAGTCCAGAGGAATTGAAGCGCTTTTAAAAAAAAACAAAATCAGGGTTCTCCACGGGTTCGGCAGCATAGAAGCCATGGGACAGGTCAAAGTAGAACCCCCAGACAGAGACCCGGAAATTATTTTCTGGGACTCACTAATTATTGCAACCGGCGCAAAACCAATGGCGCTCCCCTCCATCGGCTTTGACGGAAAACAGATTTTATCCAGCGATCATATTCTTGACATAAAAACCATTCCAGAATCGATGGTAATCGTTGGAGGCGGCGTGATCGGATGTGAGTTTGCCTGCATTCTATCCGCCCTTGGGTCAAAGGTTAAACTCATTGAGGCAGGTCCCAGCCTGATTCCTTTACCCTGGATTGATGGGGATTCAACCGCTGTTTTGCAGCGGGAAATGAAAAAACAAAAGATTGAAGTTTTTATAAAAAGCTCTATTGCCAAAGTAGAGTCCGCAGGAAATAAACTTCAGATGCACCTGGAGCAGCCCCTGACAAAAACAGAAGATAAAGATAGTATGACAGCAGACGCCATGCTGGTATGCATTGGGCGAACTCCCAACAGCAAAGGGATGGGGATTAAACGAATCGGTATCTCAACAGATCAGCAGGGATCAATTCTGGTGGATGAAAAAATGGCAACCACTGTTTCCAATGTTTTTGCAATTGGAGATGTTCTGGGACCTTCCAAGGTCATGCTGGCCCATTGCGCATCCTTTGAGGGGGTAACCGCCGCGGAAAACATCATGGGCCAAAATAGAATTATGAAATATTCGCTTATTCCCAATGCTGTATTCACAATTCCGGAAATTGCGGGTGTGGGGCATACAGAAGAGAGTGCAAAAGAAAAATATCCAGCGGTTCAAAGCGATACTGTTCTTTTCAGGCATATCGGGAAAGCCCATGTGATTCAGGAATTTTCCGGCCAGGCCAAAATAATCTCGGACCGGGCAAAGGGAAGAATTCTCGGCGTGCATCTCGTCGGCCCCCATGCCACAGATCTAATCGCAGAGGGGGTGCTGGCCATACAAAAAGGCTGCACCGTAAAAGAGCTTGCCAACACTATCCATGCGCATCCCACTCTTTCGGAAATATTTCAGGAAACCGCATGGAAAGCAATGGGTCTGCCAATTCACGGATAAGCCTGCGAAGTTTCAAAATTAAAACTTCACAAAAAAACGCAGATAACGCAACTGATTTTAAACTCCAGTCACGCCATCTGCGTTAAGTTTGTGCTATTGATTTTCACATAAATAATTGCACTGCGTTATCGGTCGTCGGAGTATTGCAATACTCCTCCCTCCCTCTGGCCTTGTGAAATT
>CAZNFB010000467.1:0-1716 GCA_964572105.1 uncultured Desulfobacteraceae bacterium | reverse complement strand
AACCCACAACCCACTGGATAATATTATCCATTCTAACGCCCATATACATTATCTGTTCATGCTGTTTCAGCCATGCAGCATAAAAATCTTCAAAGGTCTTGAATTTTATCGGGTCACCGGTTTTAAGCCCCATACGCATTTTACTTACAGGGTCAAGCCCATTAAACAGTGTCATCTCTATGGATTTTACCCCTACACTTGTTATTGGGCCAGGATATCTACGGTGGGGAGCCCCCATCTTTGTAACGGGAGCAGGAGCCATGCATGCCTGGTGTACCCATTTTCGAGCATCTTTAACGTCAAACTTAAACCAGTGCTGCAAGCCTTCGATACATGCAGAATCGTTTCTCAGCGACGGATAGCCCAAACCATGTTTTATACATTCAAAAACCTGTTTCAGTGTCTCCGGCCTAACATTTGGATGGTACCTGAACCCAATACTCGGATCAGAGGTCCTTGTAAGACGAGAAGCTTCCAGATAACAGTCGGTGAGATCATTACATGCATCATTTCCATTCTCATCAACGCCACCCATTGTCCATACATAAACAATGCCGCCCTGACCGCTCTCACGGCCTAACCTGAAAGCGATATTATTAGTTTCATAACACCGCATCCGCAATTCTGCACAATACTCCACTGCTTCTTCGCGGGTCATGGTTTTTTCATCTATTACATCTTTTTTGTAATACTTCCACTGGGTATGATCATAACGACAGGGCCATGCACCAGGGCTTCCCCATTCAAACCTGTAGGAAAGACTCATGAAATGATCAAACTGAATAGCTTCACGGAAATTTTCAGGAGGGTGTTCAGGTACTTTTTCACAAATTTCAGATATCGTTAAAAGCTCCTCTTTCCTGGTTGCATCAGTGGTAAAATTTTCTGCAACAATCCTGGCAAGCCTGGCGTGACGTTTTGTCCAGGTAAGCACCCCTTCCAGAGAAGTCTTCATGGCTTTCCACTGATCAATTTTAGGAAGAAGCTCAAAAGCTTCCGCGCCATCAGGAGCCCCTTCATGGAGTTTTTTATGGGCATCTGCAAGGTTTTCGTCGATCTGCCTGATAATCCCGGCAAGTCCTTCTTTATACAGCCATTCCGGCTGAAGGGTAACATAATCAAAATTAGAAAGAGCTCTGTTCCCCCATAGAGTCATACCCATGGTGCTTATCATTCGTTCTTTACTGGTGAGATACTTTTCTGCCTTTGCAAGGAGAGTTCTCGGCTTCCAGTAATCCAATGCTTCTTTTAACCATTCCCGATCCTCTTCAGGAATATATCCTGCCCGGTCATTGAATATATCTTCATTGCCCATATAAGAAGCCCAGGGTATCCACTGAATTTTATGGGGAGCAGAACCATTATAACCGACTACTCTGGCCTGATCTATTATAAATATAGGCATTTTTTCAAAGATCATATTTAATGCCCTTGCCTTGGTGAGGACCCAGGGCTCCATGGGATCCGCCTCTTTAAACACCTTGGTTGCCCAGTAAATCACTTCTGTCTCTGCTTGAATTCCAGGCAAATATGCCGAGCCTTTAGTAGCCTTCGACCAGATAGCCTTTCTCAAATAATCCATACGTGGCGATCTTGCTTTTTCTGCCCAGTTCCAATATTCGCCCTTATCCAAAAGCTTTTGCTGTTCTTTTTCTGATGCTACAGACATTTTTCCTCCTTTTTCTACAATTAAAAACATTTCATAAATTGTACTTA
>CAZNFB010000466.1:0-1719 GCA_964572105.1 uncultured Desulfobacteraceae bacterium | reverse complement strand
TGTCTTTTGGCCCATCTACTTCGTTGCATCAAAGGCCGAATGTATAGTATGCAACTTTTAATGCGCCTTGTATATTGGCCAAAATCCTGCGCTATTTCTGCTCAACTTATTTCATCTCCGATCCTAAAACATTTGAAATTGTTTAAACAGATTATACCTGTTGCCGTACATATTAGCTGAATAGTTACAATTTCTTTTAAATTAAAGTAATCCCTGAATGAAAAAGAGACTTTTCATTGGGGCATTCTTTATAAAAAATTACTATAAATGTATATATAAATTAAAGTCAATAAAATTTCTGTTTCTTAATCTCAAAAAAAAATACCCAAAGACCCGCGCAAAGCAATAGAAGATCCCTGAATAGATAATAATACATACCCTTTGCTGTCTCCGGTGTCAGGGAAAAACAACCGCAGCTTATATCTAATCCTTTTTGTATATTGATAATAAATGCAACTGCAAAGACCAGTAATAAAAAATTTATAATCAAAAGACTTCCCCGCACAAACCAGCCCGTTAAAAGAGATAAGCCGGAGAGAATCTCTATCCACGGCAGAACAAGAGCAGTCGGATTTACAGCCCAGGCTGGTAAAATTCTGTAATTTTGGATGATAATGGCAAAACCGGCAGGATCAAGTATCTTGCCCCAGCTTGCCCATACAAAAACAAGCCCGAGCAATACCCTCAGAACAATGCTCAAAAAGTTTTGAAATCCGGATGTAAAACCTGCGTTTTTTATGCTGTCTTCCCTTATGGGTGCCTTATTATTATGCAAATGTTCCGCTGAATATTTATATTATTTACCAAGCTCCCTGGAACGATTTGCAGCAGCCAGGATTCCTTTAATAATATTTTGTTTGACCATATTATCATCAAAAACCTTTATTGCAGCTTCGGTGGTTCCCCCTGGGGAAGTTACTTTTTTGCGTAAAACTTCAGGCGCTTCACCCGTCTGCTCCAAAAGTGCGGCAGCCCCCTTAACAGTTTCCAATGCCAGAACAGAGGCTTTATCATGATCAAGGCCGGCTTCTACCCCCCCCTTTATCATGGATTCTATCAGATAAAATAGATATGCAGGACCTGACCCGGAAAGAGCGGTTATCCCATCAAAATCTTTTTCTTTAAAATCCATAACCTTTCCTGTGGTCTCCAGAATTTTTCTGGCAAAAGCAGCATCAAAATCCGTGGTAAATTTATTCATACACATTCCTGACATTCCTGCCAGAGCAAGGGCCGGGGTATTGGGCATTACTCTTATTATCGGAAGGTCGGGCCTTGAATTTTCATCGATATAAAGATAAAAAATATCTTCAAATTTTTTAATGGAGTATCCCGCAGCAATGGATAGAATCAATTTTCTTTTTGTTAACTTAAAATTATTCTGTTTTAAAATTGCAAGGAGAACATCTTTTATCTGCTGAGGTTTTACCGCAATTACCACAACATCCGATTCCGAAAAAAGTTTAAAGTTATCAGGAATTGCAGTTACAGCGTAGATATTTTCAAAATGGTCAAGACGATTTTTATCAATATCACTTACCATTATCATTGATGGATGAAAAATACCAGACTTGACCATTGCGCCCACGATTGCTTCGCACATATTCCCTGCGCCAATAAAACCTGTTTTTAAATCTTTTTTTATCATACATATCCTTTTTGTCAGCAGTGTCCGGTTAGAAAATTGCCAGAAAGAAAATACGGAAAGTTTAATTGTTT
>CAZNFB010000465.1:0-1719 GCA_964572105.1 uncultured Desulfobacteraceae bacterium | reverse complement strand
CTGGAAAGGAAATATACTCCCTTTGGATCTTTTACAAGATCGAAGATCTTCTTTGTCTTGTCCACGTACAAATAATCATTTTCAATGATATCTGAAAATGTTTGTATCCCTATGGGAAGATTTTTCATATTTTTTATTACCTCATCCCTCCATAGCAAAGGGATTAAAGTCCATAGCTTTTCAGGGGGGCTGTATAGACCATCACATAAATAATTTCGCTGCCTTATCAATGGGAGATATACGATTAGTATTATCTCTCCGCTCTGAACAAAACAGCTGAATCTCTTTTTCCCCCTGGGAAAAATTTTAACACCTTCAGACTTTTTTATATACGCACCCTGGCGGTTCCATGGGGCCGGATATTATCTGTGATCATCACTTCTATCCTCCTCCGGTCATCAGCAAGAGTAATGATAGTGCCGATTTGTAAAAATGTATTGACCTTAACATAACCACAGCACAACCCTCTGGGCGAAAAATCGGCAGGTTTATCCGGACTTCCCATGCTGTATATTCGATTATTCACCCGACTGATGGCCATATCTGTTACACAGGTCAACACCGTACCTATTTTATTTCCTGGAGGATAAAAAACAGATCCCCTCTCAGGCATAATTTTACGGAGATCAAATCCAGCAAAGGGAATTGTATAATCCGTTTCTTTTCCCTTTTCAAGGGCCTCTGACGCTATAAATTTTTTGGAGAATTTAGTCTTTCCTTTTATATAGGGCAATGCAAAAACCCAGGGATTCCGAAGATAAAGCCAGGGACCTATATCCTGATGGGAAAGGGGGAGTAGTGCCCCGGTTCTCAAGGAATCTCTGGCGGCTAATCCGCAAGGCTGAAGGTTAAAGGGGGCTCCAGCTTCAAGGAGTCCCTGCCACACCGTTTCTAAAAGTGTGTAGTCGAAGAATAATTCAAAGCCTAATTCCCCTGTATATCCGGTTCGGGACAGGAGAACCCGGGTGCCGTCCCGCAATAAAACCGGATCAGATGACGTCATAAATTTATCCAGATACCCCCGAAAACCGAAGTAAGAAAGATTTGATAAAATATTTTCAGAGTTCTGAATCTGTCCCGCAAGCAGTTTTGCTGATAAGGGGCCCTGAACATCGATTTTAGCCACCTGGTCTGTCAGGTTTTGGATTTCAACGAGGTGGTCTTTTTTGTGAGCATTAAAGTGTTCTGATATCTTTTCCCCCATGCCGGCATTTACGACAATCATAAAAGTATCCGTTGAAATCCGGTAAAGAAGCGCATCATCCATGACGCCCCCGAAGGAGTCCAATAAAATACCGTATACGCATCTCCCCTCGGGCATGGGCAAATCAGGGGTATTGTTCCATCGGGTCAAATCCTTTGAAAAAAGATATTGAAGAAGGTCCAGGGCGCCTGGACCCTTCAGGATTATAACAGCCATATGACTGGTGTCAAAAAGTCCTGCTCTGGTAATTACTGAAATGTGTTCTTTTTTTGCTCCAGAAGGATACCAGAGAGGCATTTCATATCCGGCAAAAATTCCCATATTGGCACCGTTTTGTTTATGCCATTGATATAAGGGGGTATGTTTAGGGGTAGAAGTCATGCACCTTGCCCTTTATTTTAGATAGATGAACAAAAATAACTATTCAGCTGATAAGTTACAAAAATCTTTACCTAAAAAGATATATATAAAATTTATATTGATAGCATCAAGTAAAAATTTTATATATTTCACAT
>CAZNFB010000464.1:0-1723 GCA_964572105.1 uncultured Desulfobacteraceae bacterium | reverse complement strand
TTTTCTGCAGTTCTTTTTCTGACATTTTGATCACCCCCCGGGGCATTTAAAAAGCTCCCCCGTTTAAACGGTTTTTACCTGAATTTTCTTTGATTTCATTTCCTGGGCCTTTGCCATGGTAACCTTTAAAATACCGTTTTTCATATCTGCTTTAACTTTGTCCGTGGAAATTCTTGCAGGCAAAAAAATTTTTTTTGAAAACTTTCCCCCTTTCCTTTCCCGTCGATGATGATGACCATTTTTTTCCTCAGGTTCAATTTTTTGTTCCCCTTCGATCTGTATATTTTCAGCCTCCACATTAATATTCAGATTATTCGAATTCATCCCTGGAAGCTCTGCCGTAAGATAAAAGTTCTCATCATCATCATAAAGATTTACAGGGGGATAGACCCTTTTTGTGCGGGGTATCATTCTTTCTGCGAACAAACCACCAAAAAGTCTGTCCATTTCAGTTCGCACTTGATCAAAAGATGTTCTTGCCGGTTGATACTGGTTTATATATCTTTTTATAACCATGGAAATACCTCCTTAGGTAAACTTGCATTACGTTGTTAATACATTTTATTATTCCTTTTCCTTGATTAAAATTTAATGTTTTTTTTATAATTGTCAAGGGATAATAGTTATTTTTTTTATTAATTATATTAAAAATATTTATGGAGGGGAATCTACATTTTAGGCGGCTATAATGTTTGCTTGAAATAATTGTTTGCTTGTTTAAAAATAACTTTTTATTGAACTTTGTCAATACGGAAGGTATAGTTTTATACAGGTTATTTATTACAGGGAGAAGCTGGTATGAACAAACTGAAAAAAGATGTGCGAAGAAGAAGTAAAGCAGAGTCTGCATCAACAGATGCAAAACTTATTGAAAATTCAGTAAAATTTATTAATGAAAAAGCCAATGAAACTTTATATAAAGGATCTGTGGAAATAGGGGAATATGTGTTAAGACATTTTTTTAATGATGATATTCATATTGCATCTTCAAGGAATCCGCGAAAGCCGAAAAGCTATAAAGCCCTTTGTGAACATAGGGATCTATTTGTTCCATACAGTACCTTGACGATTATGGTAAGGGTTGCTGCGCAGGAAAGATTTTTTAAACAACATGATTTTGACTTAAAAAAATTAAGTTATACCCATAAAGCAAACCTGATCAAGCTTGAAAACAATGAAAACAAAATATATCTTGCCAGGGAATGTATTCAAAAAGAATTAACAACAAGACAACTTTCCAGGCTGGTAAGCAAAGAAAAAAAAACTCTTATTGAATATAAAAAAAGCCTCCAGGATGAAGGGGCGTTTAAAAATATTTTAAAGATTGAGCAGCTAATAAATCGTTCTGAAAAATCTGAACTGATCACCGATATGGACAAGCTAAAAGGGATGCGATCAAAAACAAGAGCAAATCTTCGTAATAAAGCCGATAAATTATTAAAGCAGATGGCGCAGACAACAAAAGAATGCAAAAGTCTTTTAAAAAAACTGGACAAACTTGAAAAAAAATAAACCTGTATTTAAAATTACGCAATTCAAGTTTATTCATAAAAAACAATTGGTTATAAAAACGTTTGTTTAATAAAAGGTAACTATTTGGCTGATATGTTGCGTGTCTTAAATCAGCACCGATGAATAGTTACAACAAAAGAAGAATATAGTCCCCTTCCTAAATTCTCTGAGACATTTTAACCGATTTTAAAATTGCTTGTCTCTTACGGGT
>CAZNFB010000463.1:0-1736 GCA_964572105.1 uncultured Desulfobacteraceae bacterium | reverse complement strand
ATTAGAAAAATTATTTCAGGATCCAAAGAAAAACAGATTGATTAAAGGGGTGTACCTTTTGAGGATAGTTCTAACCTCGACCATTTTGGGATAGGAGATATGAGTTGTGAGTATTGAGAATAAAAATACAGTCTGTTTTTCTCAATACTTACAACACAAAATTATCAGATAATAACCCTATTTTAAAACTTGGCGCAAGGCCAATTGTAAAAGGCAGTAAAATTATTTTTTTATTTGAATTACAATTAAACCTGTGCGTACTCTTTTTATCAAAAATGAGATTGTTGCACCTTTTTTTATAGATTTTAACTCTTCTTTAAAGCCTTGTACATTTTCCATGGTTTTACGATTTATCTCTACGATTACATCTCCTTGCAATATCCCTGCTTTTTCAGCCTTGCTGTTTGGGCTGACTTCTGCCACGATTATCCCTTTGTTTAAATTTAACTGGTGTGCCATTTGGGGCGTTATTTCGGAAGGACGAATGCCCAAATCATCACCCTGTTTTTTTTGTGTTTGCTCCAGGGCAGCATAAGAATCCGGCCGTTTTCCTATTTTTACTTTAACTCTTTTTTGTTTACCGTTTTGTATAATCGTTATTTCGGCAAATTCTCCCACACCAATATCTGCTATTGTTGTGGTTATGTCCCGACCAGATTCAATTTTCTTTCCGTTTACAGCGATAATTATATCGTTTGGGCGAATACCGGCTTCGGCAGCAGGATCTCCAGGGATAACTGAAATTACAAGAGCCCCTTTCTTTCCTTTTATTCCGTAATATTGTGCAATCTCAGGTTTTAGATCCTGAATAGTTACTCCAAGCCATCCCCGGGTTACATCCCCTTTGGATTTAAGCTGTTCTATAATCCCCTTCGCCAGACTTATGGGTATGGCAAACCCTATCCCCTGTCCTCCTGCAACTATCATGGTATTAATCCCTACAACTTCCCCCTTCATATTAAGGAGGGGACCGCCGCTGTTGCCGGGGTTTATTGAAGCATCTGTCTGAATAAAATCATCATAGGGGCCTGAACCTATGATCCGTCCCTTGGCACTGACTATTCCGGCGGTTACTGTATGCGACAAACCAAAAGGGTTGCCAACCGCAACCACCCATTGTCCCACATCAAGAATATCAGAATTTCCAAGGGGGAGAGGGGTTACTTTTTTGTCAGTTTTAATCTTGATAAGGGCGATATCAGTATAAGGATCACGGCCGATTATTTCAGCTTTAAATTCTTTTTCGTTTTCTAAAACAACCGTTATTTCATCTGCATTTTCAATAACATGATGATTTGTAACTATATAGCCTTCCTCATCAATTATAAAACCGGAGCCAAGGCTGCGCTGTGTGAAGTTTTTTTTCTTTCTATAGGGTCTGTCAAAAAAATCATTAAAAGGATCATTTTTTTCAAAAGGAGACCTGCCAAAGAAGTTGAACCTGTTTCTGTCCCCTTTCATGACTTTAACTGTTCTGATATTTACAACCCCAGGTGTCACCTTTTTTGCGATACTTGTAAAATTTTGAGGAGTGGCGGCAAAAGAGCTTATTGCTCCAAGCTGAAAACAAAAGGGTACGATTATAGAAAAAATTATAAGTTTAATTGTAAAATTGAGCTGACTCATTTGCCGGATTCCTTTTTTTTAGTATTGTTATTTTGTAACTACATATTTTCAGATGTTATTATGCTTGAGTATAGTATTTTTTTATAAAAATCAAATATTTTGATTCTTTA
>CAZNFB010000462.1:0-1736 GCA_964572105.1 uncultured Desulfobacteraceae bacterium | reverse complement strand
TTAATCGACCGGCTGTTATAAAACTAAGCAGAATAATAAGAGAACTTTTATTATGGAATCTCCTATATTAGTTGTAGATGATGAACCTGATATGAGGATCGCCCTTACCCACGTTTTGAATCGGAGCGGTTATTTGGTTGATACTGCTTCAAACGGGACTGAGGCGTTGCTGAAATTTAAAAAATATAAGTACCGTGTGGTGATAACCGACGTTAAAATGCCGGGAATGTCAGGAACAGATCTTCTCGCGGCGTTAAAAAAAATATCTTCTGAGGTCCCTGTGATAATTATGAGTGCATACGGGACAATCGGTAAGGCCGTGGAAGCAATGAAGATGGGTGCGTCAGATTATTTACTTAAACCATTTTCATATGAAAAGATGGAAAATCTTATTAATAAGCTTATCTCCAGTAATGAGAATAAGGCCAGGGATAAATCAGAGGAGCCTTTTTGTAAAGCTCAGGCTGGTAAAAAAATAATAACCCAAAATCCCAGGATGCTTGAGATTATAGAGCAGGCTAAAAATATCGCTTCCACCAATGCAACTGTTCTTATTCAGGGGGAAAGTGGGACAGGAAAGGAATTGCTTGCCTTATTTATCCATCAAAACAGCGTTAAAAAAAACGGCGCATATATTCCTGTTAATTGTGCAGCTCTTCCCGAGGGACTTGCTGAAAGTGATCTTTTTGGTCATGAAAAGGGCTCATTTACAGGAGCTGTGGTCAAAAAGGTGGGAAAGTTTGAATTGGCCAATAACGGTACAATCGTTTTGGATGAAATAAGTGAAATGGCCAAGCCCCTTCAGGCAAAACTTCTCAGAGTTCTTCAGGAAAATGAAGTTTATACAGTGGGGGGGTGCAAGCCTGTTCCCATCAACGCCAGAGTGATTGCGATCAGCAATGTTGTTTTAACGAAAGCCGTTCAGGAAGAAAAATTCAGGGAAGATCTGTTTTATAGAGTAAATGTAATTCCATTTATAATACCGCCCCTGCGTGAACGAAGGGAAGACATTCCCTTACTTACCGATTTTTTTTTGAGTAAATATAATCCTCCATCCGGTAAGAAAAAAGTCAAAATAGCAAAGGATGCTGTCACATTATTGGCCAGACATGATTGGAAGGGGAATATAAGAGAGCTGGAAAATGTAATTGAACGGGCTGTTCTCCTGGGAAATGGGAATGTTATTTCAGCCACGCATCTTTTTTTAAATGAATCAGAGATTAAATCTAATCCAAGGATTCATATAAAGGCTGGATTATCTGTAAAGGAGATGGAAAAAGAGCTGATTGTTCAAACCTTAAAAGAGGTTAATAATAATCGAACCCATGCAGCTGACCTTTTGGGAATCAGTATAAGAACCTTAAGAAATAAATTAATAGAATATCAATAATTTCAGGGCGTGGTTTTAATATTCAGTAATAAACAATACCTTCGCCCAACTAAATTTTAGTTTGGACCACTTATAATATTACTTTCAGTATTCTAATTGCTGATTCCTGACAACTCATTGCTTATTATCTTATCAAGATTCTGCCGCGCATCTCTATTTTGAGGCTTTATTTCAAGAACTCTATTGTAAAATACCTTTGCATCATCAAATTTTTCTAACGAGACACAGATATGGCCGATAATCAGCAAAATTTCCAGATTTTTCTAAGAAGTAATATTATCCGGTTCAAGCCAGGTGGCTGTTTCATAAATATTTTTATCTGAAGAATTAATATCTTTGTACAACT
>CAZNFB010000461.1:0-1743 GCA_964572105.1 uncultured Desulfobacteraceae bacterium | reverse complement strand
TTTTTAAAAGCCTATTCTCCCTGGATGGGCTTTTTTTATTTCCCCTCCTAAAAGTTAAGCCCAGTAAGTCTACTTAAGTCCAGTAAGCCTATTTAAGCTAATTGTTTTTTTTAAAAATTGTTTATATTCTAAGCACATGGCTTATACATCTACAGATTTATCCAGCATCCAGGCTGCTATTTTATCGTTAGCAACCGGCGAGCGTGTCGTCTCCGTAAGTTTTGCAGATGGAAAAACGATTGAATACTCCCGGACAGATCTGACGAAACTACAAGAATTGCGAAATATTATAATGTCAGAAATTAATTTATCAGCAAATAAACCAAGCTGTATCCTAATGCAGACAAGTAAAGGTTTATAAATGCCGCATTTAAAAATATTAGATAGTCACGGCAATAAAATATCATATCAAGCTGCATCAGCCTATGAGGGAGCAAGCTCAGGTCAACGATTAAGTTCCTGGATGGCTACCTCGGCAGGTGTTAATTCTACGTTATCGGGTTCAATAAATACGCTCAGGTCAAGAAGCCGGCAGTTAAGGCGCAACAATCCACTTGTAAGCGGCGGTGTTGATTCTTTTGTATCTGATCTTATAGGGACTGGTATTTCACCTTCATGGCAATTAAAAGATCGAAAATTAAAAAAAGAACTGCAAGAATTATGGAATGAATGGGTAGATGAAGCCGACTGGGACGGAAATAATAATTTTTATGGTCTTCAATCCCTTATTTCCAGTGCTTTGATTGAAAGCGGTGAAGCAATTGTAAAATTTCATCATCTTAGAAAAAACAGTGGTCTTGTTGTACCATTTCAATTACAAGTTTTAGAAGGGGATCATCTCCCAGAAAATAAAAGTATAATGCTCCCGAATGGGAACACTATACGGATGGGTATTGAATTTAATAAACAAGGAAAACGGGTTGCGTATCATTTATATAGAGAACATCCAGGGGAGTCTTTCGTTTTCACAAATACAAACATTAATACTGTCAGAATTCCTGCAAAAGATATTTGTCACGTTTTCCGTCAAACACGTCCTGGACAAATCAGAGGGGCATCTTGGCTGGCTCCGGTACTCGTAAAATTACATGATTATGATCAATATGATGATGCCGAATTAGTCAGAAAAAAAACCGCTGCAATGTTTGGCGGGTATATAACCGAACCTGCGGGCGGGATAGACCCAACGCTGGCATTTGGGAAAAGTGATGGGGCTGATTCACAAAATCGGGAAATAGTCCCGCTTGAACCGGGAACATTTCCTGTATTACCTGCTGGAATGGATGTCAAATTTTCCGAACCGGCTGACGTTGGGGGTAATTATGAACGATGGGTGAAACAACAATTAAGAATGATAGCAAAAGGAATTGGTACAACATACGAAAAACTTACAGGCGATCTTACAGAAGTTAATTATTCGTCTATACGAGCAGGGCTTCTTTCATTCCAAAGGTTTTGTAAACAAATTCAAATGCAAACGATAGCATTCCAACTTTGTAAACCGGTTGTGCGTGGGTTTCTTAATGCGGCAGTACTTTCAGGCGCGATTGAGCTTCCCGGATATGCACAAAAACCGAGGCTTTATTTAGGTGGTAGCAAATTAAAATGGCGCCCAGATGGTTGGGCGTGGGTCGATCCAGTCAAAGACCAAATGGCCGAACAGATGGCTGTCAGAAACGGTTTTAAATCAAGGGAACAGGTTATAGCTGAACAGGGTGGAGACATAGAAGAAATTGACACTGC
>CAZNFB010000460.1:0-1745 GCA_964572105.1 uncultured Desulfobacteraceae bacterium | reverse complement strand
ACCTGCTAAATTGCAACTAAAATTTAAAAAGAGTTGATCACTTTTTCGATATGACTGACCCTTTCCCCCCATAATTTTCGTCCCCGTTCCTAAGCACTCAAAATTGCGAATTTATTTTTCTGTCTTCTTTATTCTTGATTTATGATCTTTTTTCTTTGGGTCCCCACTATATCCAAGAGCTTTCCAGTCCATTAATCCCTTTTTTCCTGCTTTAGCGTGGCAAACGCCACATCTGTTTTTTTTCCCACCAAGTGAATCTTCTTTAGCGGCTACCATATGAAAAAGAGGCCAGTACATTTTTGTTTCAATTGGAGCATAAGAACCTGAATATTTTAATCCAACACTTTTCATACCTTGGGTAAAAGCCTTATCCCAGTCAAGAGATTCCCAGTATCCATCCTTTCCAAAAAGCTTAGGCGCAAGAAGCTGTTTAGTTTTTGGGTCGTAATATTGTTTTCCTCGCATCACCTTAAAGGGTGAAATTTTTGATTTTTTATCCTCAAATGTACCTTCAAGTTTGTTGAATATAAGTATTTTAGAAGGATCTTTGATTTTTTCACCTAATAAATAATAATCGGTTTTACCATTGTGCCAGTAGTATTCAGGAGTCAGATTTTTCCCCCACTTAAAGTCACCTTTTTTCCAACTGTACAAAGGCTGATTATTTTCATCTTTTTCAATTTTTCTTTTTTTATCACCTGCAGTTGTCCAATCCCACCATATTTTTGTTGAGCATTTCTTTGCAACTTTTGGGATATGACAGGTTGCACAAGCAACACTTTTTGTGTGTTTGTCAATCAAACTTCCCATTCTAATTTTTTTTGTTTTGTGAAATTTTTTTCCCTTGTGACAGTCTGTACATTCAAAATGATTTACTCCGGCTGCCATTGAAGCATGAAGTGCACCCTTGATATGATGTTTTTCACCTGCATGGCAATTTGTACAGTTCATATTATATTTACCCATATGAACATCAACACCAGATGCTGGATCATCCAGGCTTATATCCATGTCGGTATGTTTAATACAATTTCCACCGCCACCACAAAAATGACATGCTCCACAGTTTTTATTTTTAGGATTTCCAACATTTTGTGCAATTTTTACAAAATCAGGTTTTTTATAAGTCTTTTTATCTCCTTTAAAAAACTTTTCTTTTTCCTTGTAAACCGGATACCCTGCTGCTGTGGGAAATTTTTGATAAGTACCTGTTTGGTCGTGGCAAACCAGGCAATCAATTTTTTCGCTGTTGGAAAAATCAAAATCTTTATTTTTCCAGCCATACCCTGCATGACAGCTTGTACACCTTGGTTCATTTGAGTTAATATTAATACAAAAGTTATTAAAAATATTTTTTTTGCCAAGCTTTATCTTTTTCCCATGTAATTCAAATTCTTTCCCTTCCCATTTCCAGTGTCTGGTTTTCATAAAATCTTCAGCAGCTTCATCATGGCATTCAAGACACTTTGCTGTAACTTGTTCCGGAGTTTCAAATGGTCCCTCTAAATCTTTATGCTCATCAATAACCTCTGCAAACGAAATAGAGTAACAAATAATAAATAATAAAATAATAATTGGGGAAAATTTTGATTTCATTTAATTTCTCCTCACTCATCTGCGTTAGATATTCCGTAAGTATTTAATGTCATTGATTTAAGAGACGCAACAGGTATAATATTTTTTTGCTTCTTTAGGAACGAAAATTTTATAAGTTGAACGAAACAGCTTGTCTTTTGGCCCATCTA
>CAZNFB010000459.1:0-1745 GCA_964572105.1 uncultured Desulfobacteraceae bacterium | reverse complement strand
GGGTTGGTTATAACTTTGCCATCAACTGTCAGAGCTGAAGAATCAAACCCATAATCTTCATTCATTAATCCTGTTGAATTTATCGAGCCTGAGTTGATGCCTCCCACCCTCAAAGGGTGTGTCAAGCCAGGTCACTACAATTTCTGCAGCCAGGGCATCACCGGTTACCCTGGCCCCAATAACAAGGAGATTGGAATCATTATGCTGCCTGCTCATTTTTGCAGAAAAAATACCTGTACATAATGCCGCCCTTACATTGGAGAATCTATTTGCAACCATGGACATACCGATTCCGGTACCGCACAATAAAATTCCCCTTTCAAAGCTTCCTGTTGAAACAGCAGATGCAACTTTAATCCCATAATCAGGATAATCAACAGAATCACCGCTATTTGTGCCAGCATCTTCAACGCTAAGGCCCCATTCGATTATCTGTTTTTTTAGCTTTTCCTTTAAAAAAAATGCTGCATGGTCGCATCCAATAATAATCGGTGATTTATTTTCAAACATCTTACATTCCCCAAATTTAAATTATTTTTTTGTAACTATTCAGGGTGGCTGATGAAAGATACGCGGCAGGTATGATCTGATTAAAACCTTTGAAATTGTTTGAACGGATTATACCTGCTGCCGTACATATTCGCTGAATATGTTACATTTTTTTAAAGAATAAAGTCAGATTTTCTCCACGATCCCTGTAAAATCAATTATCCCAAGGGCTATACCACACTATTAGTATAAAAACAAATTGAATAATTTACCATGGTCAGCATGTATAGCCCTTTAGTTAAGCTCTCTCTCTTGCTTGCTTGACGAATTTGTCTCTTCTGGTTATATACTTGATGCTATGGCTTTAAAATCAGAAGCAAAAAATTAAGTCCACAGAGAATTAGTTTGTAAAAATTAAGGAAAAAAATGGATAATAAACCGATTGAACTTGAATATAGTGATAATATCGCAGTTCTTCGTATTAACCGGCCCTTTGTTCATAATGCAGTAAATAATAAATTAATGGATTTATGGGAAATCCATCTTGACGAAATAGAAAATAATCCCTGCATCAGAAGCATTATAATCACAGGTGCCGGTCCAAAAACTTTTTGTGCGGGGGGGGACCTGAAATATTTCGCATCTTTAAAAACCGAAAAAGCCTGTATTGATATGTCAAAAAAAATGCAGTCTATAAATAACAGACTCTATACAGGAAAACGTGTTGTTATTGCAGCGATTAACGGCCAGGCTTTTGGGGGAGGCTGTGAAATCTTGACAGCCTGCCATTTTCGCCTGGGAGTGCCCCATGCAACTTTTGCCTTTAAGCAGGCTCCCAACGGGATCATAACAGGCTGGGGAGGGTGCAACCGACTGATTAAATTAATAGGAAAATCTTCTGCGCTCCGGCTTTTATTAACCGGCGAGCAGATTAACGCAGAAGAAGCCATGGATATGGGTTTAATCGATCAGATTGTTGAACATGAGGATTTAATGCCGGAGGCTGAAACTCTGGCAAAAAAAATTAATGAAAACTATAAGGGATCCATTGAAGCTTTTTTAAAAATGGCTGAAATGTCTGATTCAGCAAGTGATGAAGATATTGAAAAGTATGAATCAGAAACCTTGGTCCGTCTGTTTTTAGGTGAATATTTCCAGAAAATAGCGCAAAGCTATTTAAAATAGATGGTAACTGTTCAGATGCCATCCATGGTGTCAACTGTAATCTGATTAAATTATGAAAAATTCACGGATAA
>CAZNFB010000458.1:0-1751 GCA_964572105.1 uncultured Desulfobacteraceae bacterium | reverse complement strand
ATTCGGCCTTTGATGCAACGAAGTAGATGGGCCAAAAGACAAGCTATTGCGTTCAACTTATAAAATTTTCGTTCCTTAAGGTAATGATTTTGGAAAGGCCGGAGGTATTAAATACCCAGGCGGCCGATAACTCAGTGAAATTATTTATGTGACGATCTATATAATAGTCAAAATATTGTGAAACCAATTACTGTCCGAACAAAAAATCATAATTTTTGTTCAGTCACTAATTATTTGAAAATTTATTAAAATTCAGGAAAATTAATGAGCAACAAAATAGTAATAAATGCTGTTGACCCTGATGAATGCAGGGTTGCAAATGTGAAAAACAGCAAACTGGTTGAATTTCAGGTTGAAACAGCAACAAAAGAAATTCTCCATGGCAATATTTATAAAGGGGTAGTTACCAGAGTTGAGCCGAGTCTTCAGGCTGTTTTTGTTGATTACGGAGGACAGCGACATGGTTTTTTGCAAAAGAATGAAATTCATCAAGATTATTTCCAGGACAACCCCAGCAAAGATCATTCCATAGCAAATTTAGTCAAGCGGGGACAAGAGCTTCTTGTTCAGGTGACAAAAGATCCTTTCATGAAAAAAGGTGCCATGCTCACCACTTTTATATCTTTACCTGGACGATATGTGGTTTTTATGCCTGGCAGTAAAAGTCGGGGCGTTTCAAGGAAGATAGGTGATGAAGAAGAGCGGGAGCGATTAAAAAAATTAATGGGAAGCCTGACATTATCTGATGATTTTGGGCTGATTGTACGTACTGCAGGCATCGGGTGTACAAAAAAACAGATTACAAAAGATTTAAATTATCTTCTACGTCTTTGGAAAGATATTCAACAAAGGGTTAATAACGAAAATGCTCCGTCTCTCCTTTATAAGGAGAGCAATCTTGTTGTGAGATCCTTAAGAGATTATTTTACTTCTGATATTACTGAAATTCTCGTGGATGATGAATCGGTTTGCAAAGAGGTCAGAGCTTTTATCAGGATAATATCTCCAAAGTCTGTGAAAAATGTTAAGCACTATAAGGGGAAAAAACCAATATTTACAAAGTTCCAACTTGAAAATCAGATTGCATCAATATTTAAAAGCAGAGTCAATTTGAAATCAGGCGGTTCCATTGTAATAGAACAGACAGAGGCTCTGGTTGCTGTGGATGTAAATTCCGGAAAGGCTAATAAGGGTGCCTCCATTGAACAGACAGCCCTTGAAACAAATCTTGAAGCTGCCGAGGAGATTGCACGGCAACTTCATTTGAGGGATTTAGGCGGGCTTGTTGTGTTAGATTTTATCGATATGAAGGATTCAAAGCATAAGCTGAAAGTTGAAAAGGCCATGAAGACTCATGTGAAAGCAGACAAGGCCAAAACAAAAATCGGTAAAATATCAAAATTCGGCTTAATGGAAATGTCAAGGCAAAGGATCAGACCATCAATTGAACATAGTAATTTTACCCCTTGTCAATATTGTCATGGTAAAGGCCAGGTGCCCTCTCCCGAGATGCTGGGTCTTGGATTTTTACGTAAGCTGAAACTTGAAACTTTAAAAAATGAAATAATCTGCGTGGAAGGAATTGTTCCCCCTGATGTTGCGTCATATCTTTTGAATAAAAAAAGAAAAGTTATTCTTTCTCTGGAAACAACGCGGGGAATCAATATCACAATTAAGGGGGATGGAACAATGGTACCTGGAGATGATAAAATTACATGTACTTTTAAACCTTCATCGGATTAAAATAATAT
>CAZNFB010000457.1:0-1768 GCA_964572105.1 uncultured Desulfobacteraceae bacterium | reverse complement strand
TTTATTAAAATAATATTAAAAAATAAGAAGATATATTATATTCTCTTGTAAATTATTAAGAAATATGACAAAGTGTTATTTATTAATGCCTATAAAAATATAAAGGGGGGGGGATGCGACATTATACGGAAAAAATGCGACCTGCAACGATGTATAAATCTTTAGAGAAAACAACGTGTGATTTGTGTGGGGAGGAGGCTTGCTCCGGTGAATGGGACACTTCAGTATATGAGGTGAACGAGACAGATATTGAAGTGACGATTAAGCAAAAAGAGGGCTACGAGTTCCCAGAAGGAGGGTCGGGCACAACATATCAAGTTGATATGTGCCCCGAATGTTTTAAAGATAAATTAATCCCCTGGTTAGAGGCGCAAGGCTGCAAGGCAGTTCGGAAAGATTGGGGCTATTAAAAACTATGATAAGATGTTATTTATTATGAAAAAGAGTTTAACAATTACGCTAAAAGAAAATCAATATAAACAGCTGCGTGAGGTGGCGGAGTTGGATGACAGGAGTATTTCGTCTATGGTGCGGGTTATATTGGATGGGTATTTGGGGGACGTTTTAAATAAAAAAACAGAGGGTAATCCCCGATCAATGGCGAAGGATTGTAAATGAGACCTTTTTTTAGTTATTATGGAGGGAAGCAACGGTTATCAAGTAAAATCATACCTCTAATCCCAAAACACACGGTATATTGTGAGCCATTTGCGGGCGGGGCTTCTATTCTGTTTATGAAGCCGTTTCCGGAAATTGGTAGCTCCACTTTTTATAGAGAAATTATAAACGACACAAACGGGCTAGTTTATAATTTTTACAAGCAGCTGCGAGATAACTCAGTTGAATTGCAGCGATTAATTAATAGCACTGCGTATTGTGAGCAGACGTATAGAGAGGCGGTCCAGATATGCAAAGGGGTTGAAACCGTTGATGATTTAAGCCGGGCATGGGCTTTTTTTGTTAATATTAGTGTGAGTTTTGGGAGGAAGTTGAATGCTGGATGGGGAAGGTGCACTTTTGGAAAGAATGAGAGTCATTCGTGGTATACAAAAATAAATCATCTAAATGAATACCTTAACCGGATGCAAGGTGTACACGTTTCGAAGTGTGATGCCCTAACATGCATTCAACAATGGGATTCGCCTCAGACGTTTTTTTATATTGATCCTCCGTACGTGGGTACAGATCAAGGGCATTATTCAGGCTATACCCAATTTGATTTGGATAATTTGATTGAGTTACTGAAAACCATTGATGGTAGTTTTATTTTATCGGGATATGACAATAAAGGATATTTTGAAAATTGGGAAAGGTTTGAGTTTCAGACTGAATGCTCAGTGAGTGGGCAAGGAAAGGTGGGTAAGAACCGTGATAAAAGTAAAAAATCGGTTAATTTGGGGAATAGGAAAAGAACAGAAATTGTATTAAGGCATATTACGGAAAAACCTGTCAGGCCTGAAATTGAAAAAATGTATAAAAGTCTGGCGTTTCAGTGTTTCAGGGGTGGGACTAGGCAGAAAATGATCGTGGGGTTATAAATGAAAAGAATAAAAGGAATTAATGATTATCAAACTATGCTGGAACGATTGATTGCAGCAGCAGAACGTCCAAAACCATTTGCGACAACGAAACAAAAAGCTTTTTGGGCGGGTCAGATAAAAGCGTATAAACTCACGCTTAAATACCTGCACGAATTTAAGGGGAGAATCTTCCCTATAGACGCGGGAGATGGCGGCTGAGAAAAAAAGGTACTGTGGGGGTATTTTTT
>CAZNFB010000456.1:0-1782 GCA_964572105.1 uncultured Desulfobacteraceae bacterium | reverse complement strand
TTTTATTTCTGCTGACATTTTTTCCCATTACTCCTCTTCTTGCGGAAGAAAAAAATGAAACAGCAACCCTTAAAGTGATCGGCACAAGTCTTTGCAATGATATGGATACGATGGCAGCACGGGAAAAAGCGATTTCAAAGGGTCTTATTACTGCTGTTGAGCTGGTTACAGCAGACCTTATTCCTCTTTCTTCTTTTGGCTCTAATTTTGCGGCCCTGAATAAATTGCTGACGAAACATGCAGATAAATTCATCAATAAGTACAAAGTATTAACAGAATTTACTTTTGAAAACGAATACAAAGTAATGATACAGGCTACTGTTTCTATTCCCAGGGTCAGGCAGGAACTTGAAATTGCGGGAATAATTCCCATGGACAATAATTTTCCCTCTGTCTTGTTCCTTGTTTCTGAAAGTAAAAAAAAAAACGGGAAAGCAATCTGCTGGTGGGAAAAGCCTTTTACCCCTGTCAGCCTTGCCGGAGAAGCAGGGTTGGCCGACATTATGAGAAAAAAAGGATTTCACATTATAACGCATAATCTCCAGCCCCATCTTTTTAATGAAAAAGATCTCCTGCTTCATCCCTGTATGGATGATAAGCTGGCCATACAGATAGGCTCCAGGTTAAATGCAGAAATCCTGGTGATCGGAGAGGCCATGGGATTTAAAACCGAGAGTATTACAAAAAAAAATATCAACTCCTTTAAAGGGACTGTCTCGGTGCGGGCTATTAAAACAGACTCCGGCAAACTCATGGGAAGAGTGTCCCAGACTGCGGAATCAACAAACATGGACGAAGAAACAGGGATTAAAGAAGCACTCAAAAAAGCCGGGTTTCTGGCAGGGGAAAAACTTGCATCACAAATAGCTGCAATCAAACAAGACAAAACAGACGCTTCTTCTAAAATTGAAATCATGGTTCAAGGGACAAATAACCTTATAAATTTTGTGCTATTTCGTAAGGGTCTGCAAACCCTGCAGGATATATCATTAATGCAGATAAAGCAGATAAAATCTGATGAGGCAACAATTGCTGTCAATTTTGCGGGGAATGCAAAAAAACTTGCAGATGCCCTGAGCGTAAAACCCTTTAATTCATTTAGCATAAATATCGTTGAAATATCAGAAAACTTTCTAAAAATCGCGCTTATTCCTGAACAGGTCTCCGCAGAATTACAGTGAAACAATCAAACAACCCAATAAACATACCGAATATAATATCCATTGCCAGAATCCTGGTAACCCCTGTTTTTGTTATTTTACTGATAGAGCAACTTTTTTTTCAGGCTTTTCTGGTTTTTGCAATGGCAGCCATAAGTGATGGCGTTGACGGTTTCATAGCAAAATATTTTAATCAACGCACAGAACTGGGCGCTTACCTTGATCCCATAGCTGACAAATTACTTCTCACAGCTGCATTTATAAGCCTTGCCATCCTACGAATAATTCCCAACTGGCTAACCATAATCGTAATCACCCGCGATATTATAATAGCGCTGGGAATTGTATTTTTTATAATAACAAAAACAGACTTTACAATTAAACCGAGCATTATCAGCAAGTGTACAACCGTTGCCCAGCTTGCAACAATCCTTTTGTGCCTCCTGAGAAGTAACGGCCATAACACAACACAACTGGTTATTATGGGGATCACCACAGGGTTAACCGTAATATCGGGAATTCACTATATTTTTATTGGATTTAAAATTCTTCAGGACAACGCGGAAAAAAACAGCACCTAAAGCCGAGTTATTCAATGCTAATATGGTAAAGTTTAAAAATT
>CAZNFB010000455.1:0-1800 GCA_964572105.1 uncultured Desulfobacteraceae bacterium | reverse complement strand
GCTTTTACTCCGGGGCTGGCCCAAGATAATGACGGTCAGGATCGAAAATTCGGAGCATTTTTAATTCTTTTTCAGTTGGGTGGTCGATTTTTTTCAGATTATCATCCACATTAAATGACCAGCTTGAATTACTTTTAAATTCTTCAATGATTTTTTCACGGTCATCTGTTTCCGATTTAAAGTATCCTGTTAAAGTAAACTTGTCATCATCACCAATTTTTTCAAAAACACCCATGGTTGTTACAATCGTTTTGACGTTTTTACCAGGAGACGTAATATAATAAACGTCGTTAAGGAGCCTTCCTCTGGTCTGGGGAACAATAATTACAACATCGCTTGCTGTGCTGCACACATCATTTGCTCCGCCTGAGCCCACCATTACGGTTTTTTCATCTACTTTCGTGGAATTGACATTCCCGTGTTTGTCCACCTGCGCCGCTCCCAGTGCTCCAATGCAGTTTTCCTTTATTCCCCCCACAATAAAACCCATAATAGTGGGAATATCAATGGCTGCTTTGCAGGTTGCAAAATTACTGGTATTAAAAAGGATCGGTTCTGTGGGGCATGGGTCATATCCGTACAGCCCTATTTCTGCCATGAGGTTTAAGGGGTGTCCCTCTTCTTTTAGCTTGTAATAGCAAACCCATGAAGCAAGATTGGCAATTCCTGCTCCTGCCAAAAGAGTTGTATATTTATGTTCTTTTACCTTGGATTCCAGAATTCTTGCCATTATAATCATTGCCATTTCAAGGGGGGTACTTTTTTTACTTTGACTTACCTTGTTCACGGCTTCAAAATTGATTTTCCAGGACTTTGGATCAGACTGGCCTGTTAGCTGTTTTATCCTGTTGTGTCCCAGTTTTGCCAGATAATCAGAGTGATCTTCGCATGAGAATACCCATTTATCTATCCATTTTTGAAATGTATCTTCCTCTTTGCAGGACTGGTGCGCTTCTTCCACAAATTGATAATCTTCACTGTACCAGCTGAAATCATCCATTCCAACCTGGGAAAGGCCGCTGGGATGGGAACCAAAAGGAACCTCTGAAACGCTCTTTACATAAATTCCCGGAATTTTAACCAGGTTGGAGTATTTTCTCAAGGTTTCAGTGGGGACAATTTTTTCTGCGGTTAAAAGAACTCCTTCCTTACTTGCCATTGCTCCTTTTACATTTTCGGCCATGGGGGGTAAAAAAACTGAATTTCCTTCAGAATCGGCCAGCCATGCGTGGGCAATTGTCAAATCCGGCTGCAAAGCTTTTACCAGTGCTATTTTTTCGCCTTTTCTCAGGGGGTCATCCATAACAATGATATCATCTTTATTATCCTGTTCCATACTGCTCCCCATGAGGGAGTGGGTGGGAAGAAAGGGGAGATTCATGGCGGCCGCCTGCATTCGTAATCCAATGGTGTAAATAGACCAGTGTTCTATTTCCAGTTCACCATTTTTATATGCCCTTTGAAATACACGGTTCGGGCTTGGAACAAAATAAGGATCTCCAAAATAACTGGTGATCAGTTTGTTTACGATTTTCCCATGAACAAGAATAGCCTGGGGAAAATTCATGGAAACACCTGCCAGGGTAATCTTTGCGTTTTGCCCCCAGAATTGCCTTGCTATTTCATGGTATATTGCAGATGTCCAGCGGATACATGTCTGGCATGTGTGAATCGTCATTTCCGGTTTAACAAAACGGCTAACAGCCTCTTTGAGGGAAATCACCTTGGACTTTCCCATTTCCCGGGGTAAAAAAATCGGGTCATGTAATATATTTTTCAAATTTTTTCCCTCCCATTTTC
>CAZNFB010000454.1:0-1806 GCA_964572105.1 uncultured Desulfobacteraceae bacterium | reverse complement strand
AGATGGGCCAAAAGACAAGCTATTTCGTTCAACTTATAAAATTTTTGTTCCTTAATTTAACAAGGAGATGTTAATGAAATTATCACTGATGGCAGCAAAGTCTGAAAACGGTATTATTGGAGCCGGTCGTGAGATCCCGTGGCATGTTAAAGGAGAGCAGCTCCTGTTTAAGGCAATGACATTTAATCAGTGGCTCCTTGTGGGGCGTAAAACATTTGAGTCCATGGGTATTTTGCCAAACAGGAAATATGCTGTTGTTTCAAAATCCGGAGCTGTTCAACCTTCTGACAATGTGCTTATTTTTTCTTCCATTAATCAGGCGATAAAAAAGATGGCAGATCGTACCAATCAGATTATTGTGGCAGGGGGTGGCCAGGTATTTACTACTTTGATGGAACAGATTGATATAATGCACCTGACCACAGTGCATGCCACGGTTGATGGTGATGTCAGCTTTCCTCCAGTCCCCTATAACTTTAAACTTGTTTTTCAGCATTATTTTGAATCTAATATTAATTATACGTATGAAATATGGTGTCGGAGATAAGGGAAGAATGGGGTGAGAGTACCAACAGGCTCAGTAAAAGTATTGCTGGAATTTCTGAATAAGGGAACGAAACATCCAATGTTTAATATCTTTAAAATAACGCTGCTTATATTTATGATTTTTATTATTTCTGATGGCTGCGTTCAAAACAAGTCCCGGATTGGGACCACAGGTTATGAATTGCAAAAACAACGAGGTGAAAACAATTTAAAAATTGCCTTTATCCATTTAAATGTCCAGCACAAAAATTTGGAAGCAAATCGCCATAATATTATTGAATTGAATCGGGAGGCTGCCAAACGGGGCGCTGATCTGATTTTAAATACTGAACTGGCGGTTTCAGGATATTCTTTTTCATCCAGGGAGGATATTGCCAAATTTGTAATATCAAAGGACGATGGGTTACTGACCTCTTTATCTGAAATAGCAAAGGAGTATGCTGCCTATATTATAATCGGCCTGGCAGAACGTGATGAGGCAACATGGATCTATTACAACAGTGCTATTGCTGTTGGGCCGGATGGCCGTTTAATATGTACCTGCAGAAAAATAAATGCTGAATCGCGGTGGTCCTGTCCAGGCCGTGCAGGACAGAACAGGTTTTTTGATACACCCTGGGGCAGGGTGGGGCTGCTGATCTGCTCTGATACTTATTATGGTCTGCTCCCCCGCTCCATGGCTTTGAAAGGTGTTGACCTGTTGCTGGTACCTGCTAACTGGCCTCCGGGTGATCTTGATCCCGGAGATTTGTGGCGGTCCAGAGCCATGGAAAACGGATTTTTTTTAGCTGCATGCAACCGTACAGGAAAAGACCTTACAATGGATTGCCGTAAATCGGCCTCCTATCTTTTTGATCCGGCAGGTAAGCTTCTTTTTGAAGGGAGAAATGAAGATTCCAGTATATTCATGGCCGAGATCCCTCTTAATAAAGAGGGAAAGATTGCAGGGATTAAACGCCAAACTATTCTGGCGAAGAGAATCCCATTTTTTTATCAGCCAATTTGTCTTGACCGCCGGCTTATCAGTGATTTGACAGATTATTATGAACTTCCCCAGCCCGGAATTTTGAATCTTGAATTTGTTGTGCCTGAAGATGGAAAATTTGATTTAGCAGTGATGGAAACCAATATGATAAAATACAGAAATAAATATCCGTTATTTTATCTGCTGCCGGAAATTTCTCCTGATGATTTTGATTTGAGCAAAATAAAAAAGCTGGCTGAAAAATATAAGGCTGGATTTGCAGTTGCAGTGAAACA
>CAZNFB010000453.1:0-1806 GCA_964572105.1 uncultured Desulfobacteraceae bacterium | reverse complement strand
GGACATAATAGGGACGTCTATGATTTTATGCGTTTAGCCCAATCAATTCAAACCAATTTTCTCTTTCAATCTTTTGACCTCCCAGGGAGGAACGACTCACTGCTGATTGGCTTATATTTAGCCTTTTCCCAATCTCGATGACCCCCTGTGCCAGGATAGTCGTCACTTGAAAAATGGTTTTGGATGGAGCTGATGAGTGCCCATACCATTAGAGAGAACCAATTTTATTTAATATCACTTTCTTTATGGCAAACGCAGTCCTTTGCGCCGCATTCATCACATATATATGTTACAGAGTTATCAATGGATTTCTTTTTTTTGTAAAAAACAAACCTGAAAAATAAGAATAGAATAATAACTGCAAACAGAGCCAAAAAAATTGACGTCATTTTTTCTCCTGTATAATTGAATCTTTTTTGCAACCCATTTTCGGAAGTATAGACTTTCAGATAATAACCCTATTTTAAAAATTGGTAAAAATTGGCAAAAATTGGCAAAATTGACACAAGGCCATAGGTAGAAAGGCATAGCTTCGCAGGGACTACCTGAAATCTGTTAGCAAATGATTGTGCTTCCCTGGGTATTAACCTGTCCTTTGCTATATGAGACCATATGCACCATTTGATTCTTTTTATTTAGAAGTTTAATTCTTCCCCCTTTGTTTGATAATTGAGCGCCTCGACCATCAAGAATAATTTTATGGGTATTCCCTGCTTTTAATTCATGAATTGAAAATATTGATTTATTTTCATTTTTATCTGCAAATGACCACTCATCAAGGAAAATATCTTCTGTGCCTATGTTAATTAGTGTTATTGCTTCTTTACCCACATCATTACCTTTTGGATTAATTAACGCAGCGATTATTCTTACAGAACTTGAGTCAGTTGGAAATGGAGGTTCAGGTTCAGGTGGATCAACGGGCACAGGAGGTTCAATACCATGTAAAAATTTAGGGTAAAAAGTTCTTATATGCTTATTATCTGAGCTATGGTATAATTTCAGATCATATTCAGCACCATTGATAACTGCTTTCCCTGGAGCGTTAATCCCCTTATGAGCTCTAACTGTACCTAAAGCCAGGAGCCCTTCTACACTGCACCCTACAAAAAAGCCACCTATCTTCTTTTGCAACGGCCTTAGTGCTTTTCTCTCATAGTCTGCTGCATCCCATTTAAAAGATATTGTAACACTTTCGGGATATTGTTCCTGTTCTCCCGTTTGCTTTGAGCCGGAATATCTTATTCTATCATTATTTAATCCTGGAAAAGAATTTTTATATATCCCATCTGTTTCTCTTGCAAAGCCATCATCAAGATAATATTTATACCAAAAATGATAGCCTTGTGCCTTTGGACCATCCTGCTCCCCAACTACCACATGCTCAAATCCTGATAAATGCGGCTCCCCTGTTTGCGAAAACTTCCTGAACCACATTTCCATAATTGTATTGTAAAATCTTTCTTTAGACAGGCTTGTCCCTGTTTGTTCAGCAATATATTCCCTTGCGATTTGCATGGGAGGAGTATCTATTATTGCAGAGACAAAAGCGTGGATTTCTTCTCTTTCCTCTGGTGTATCAAACTCTTCATCTTTTTCGCTAAGTGCATAATTATCAAAAAGTTTTTGACATAATTCATAAGTGCTTTTTTTTGATTCAGGTATTTGGACTTCAGGTAGAACCCTAAGTTCAACGTTATCTGAATCTAAGTTTGAGTTCACCTTAACATAACCTTTTTCTTTATCTCCTGATTGATTGTCGAGTATAGGCTGAACACCATTTTGGCCCTGGTCAGCATTCCATAT
>CAZNFB010000452.1:0-1809 GCA_964572105.1 uncultured Desulfobacteraceae bacterium | reverse complement strand
GCATATGGGGATCTTTACTGGGAAACCGAAGTGATAACAAAGGGGGTACCCAAAGGGATGCCCAGCAATATGCCGGCAACACTCCTCGAACAATTCAACAAAACAATGCTTGTTAAAAATTATCTCACACCCACGGCTTCACGCACAGAATCAAAAAATACCATAATGATAATAGATTATGAGGCCATGGCCATACTCCACCTGAATACTGAAAAAAAGACTTATAGAAAAGTGGACATGAAGATGCTGTCCGAAAATACTGCCCATCTTGAAAAAATGCCTGAGGTAAAGTTTATCCCAACAGGTGAAGCAAAAAATATAGAGGGGTATAAGTGTAAAAAGTATACCATGACAATCATGGGTACCATGAGCGAATTCTGGCTATCCACAGATGTTAAAGAACTTAAGGAATTCAAGAAACTTGGCACAAAACTGGAAAAAATCACCAAAACCAACAGGGTCATGAAACAGATGCATGCTGCGGGGATGAGCAGTATTATGAATGGATTTCCTGTTCAGACTGTAATGGATATGATGGGGATAAAAACAACCACCACCTTAAAAAAAATAAAGAAAAAAAAATTAAGCAGCAACCTCTTTGTAATACCCCAAGGCTACGAGTTGATGGCTGATCATATGTAAATATTTGCTCATGTAATCAGCGCACCTGAATAGTTACCCAATATTTCCTAAATCGGAGGCGTTATATTATGTCGCATATTAGAGAAAACCCTGGATTTTTTTTGATTTATACCTGCTTTTTCCTTTTATTCGTGTTGTTTTTTTCAAATAATCCATCAGCCGCTGCAGAAGATAATTCTTTCAAACTTCTTAAGCAAAGGCTTATTAGCGATGGCTTTGACAAGGTAATGATTAATGAAATTTACAATAACCCTGAAATGAAATTTAATTCAAAAAGTGTTTCCCGCTTTTTTATGCACAATGAATCAAAATTAAATTATGGCAGATTTACTTCCGCAAAATTAATCTCTAATGCCCGAAAATACAAAAAAAAACATGCAAAAGACCTTTTGATGGCGGAAAAAGACTATGGTGTTGACAAAAATATTATTACGGCCATAATACTCGTTGAGACCAAGCTTGGGACATATACGGGAAAAAGTGTGGTGTTCACCACCCTTTCAACAATGGCATCTCTGTCTGACCCCCTGGCAAAAAAAAAATTATGGGAAGATATGCCCCGAAAAAACAGGCTGTCAATGGATGCTTTTAATAAAAAAGTACAAAAAAGATCCAACTGGGCATATAATGAGCTCAAGGCATTTATAAAATATACCGCACGGGAAAGTATCCCCCCATTTAAGGTAAAGGGGTCCTATGCCGGAGCCATGGGTTTTGCTCAATTCATGCCTAGCAATATCCTTACCCTGGCAATTGATGGAAATTCCGACGGCAAGGTAGACCTGTTCAACCATACCGATGCCATATGCAGCATTGCAAATTTCTTGCGGCGCTACGGCTGGCGCCCGGGAATCGACCGGAAGCAGGCTGGCAAAGTTATATATTACTACAACCACAGCAAATACTATGTAAAAGCGATTTTAGATATCGCAGATATTTTAAAAAAATAGGCTGACTATTCAATTGTAATACTTACAAAGTGAGCTATTCAATAGTTACAGCATGTTGAATAGCTCATTTTGCAGAATTAACTTAGCAACTTTTTGAGAAATGATATAATAATGAGCATTAATGAAATTTTTGTTTTTCTCGGTTTTTGTATTCCGTTTTTTTTATTGACCATATGGGCAGTTGTAAACGCGGCACAAAAAGATTTTGGTTCCGTTC
>CAZNFB010000451.1:0-1811 GCA_964572105.1 uncultured Desulfobacteraceae bacterium | reverse complement strand
ATGGGCCAAAATCCTGCGCTATTTCTGCTCAACTTATTTCATCTCCGTTCCTAATCTGTAGAGCAACAGGTATAATCTGATTAATCAAGGCTGTTGGTAATTGACAGAATATGGCCTGGGGTTTATATTTACAGGGACAGATTTAAATCTGTTCCTGATAATTAATCAAAAACAGGGGATAAAAATGCGTTTTTTCAATACAGCAGGGCCTTGTAAAATTAAAAAACATTATACTCTCCCTCCGCTCGAGAGGTTTGATCTTGATAATATTTTGATGTTGATTGAGCAGGAGAAATATTTTGTCCTCCATGCTCCAAGGCAGACAGGAAAAACAACATCTATGTTGGCTTTGATGGAGCATCTTAATAAAAAAGATGGCTATCACACTCTTTATATTAATGTTGAAGCAGCTCAGGCAGCAAGGGAGGACGTATATAAAGGTATTCGCACTGTTCTAAATGAGGTGGGAGAACGAGCCGGGCTTTACTTTGATGACTATTCGCTAAAAGAAATCTGGCCTGCCATTTTAAACTCCAATGGGGAAAACAGTGCTTTAAATAATCTGCTTACCCACTGGTCAAAAAATGCCTCCAGACCCGTAGTTTTGATAATAGACGAGATTGATTCCCTTGTCGGCGATACCCTTATATCGGTTTTACGTCAAATAAGATCCGGATATGACAAAAGACCTGCAAATTTTCCTCAGTCCATTATTCTTTGCGGTGTCAGGGATGTAAGGGATTACAGGATACATTCAGATAAAGATAAATCAGTGATAACCGGCGGCAGTGCATTTAATATAAAAGCTGAGTCATTAAGGCTTGGGGATTTTACTGATAATGAGGTTGAATTTCTTTTAATGCAGCATACAAAAGAGACCGGGCAAAAATTTACAAAAGATGCAGTTGCGTCTATTTGGGAATATACCCAGGGCCAGCCATGGCTTGTATCTGCTCTGGCCTATGAGGCCTGCTTTAAAATAAAAGAGAACAGAAACAGAACAATAGATATCAGAGAAAATATGATAGTCCAGGCAAAGGAAAATCTTATTTTAAGAAGGGAAACCCATCTTGATCAGCTTGCAGATAAGCTTAAAGAAGAGCGGGTCAAACAGATAATTTCTCCAATGCTTGCTGGTACGGATGTACAGGAACTTCCTGTTGATGATATTGATTATTGTATTGATCTTGGCTTGATAAAAAAAGAAGATCAGGCTCTTATAATTTCCAATCCTATATACACAGAGGTCATTCCCAGGCAGATTTCAACAATATCCCAGTATAACTTTGGCTCCAGATTTAAAACTGCATGGTATGTAAAAAAGGATGGGAGCCTTGATGTGAATAAACTGTTAAAAGCTTTTCAGGAGTTTTTCAGGGAGCATTCTGAACACTGGATTGAGCGTTTCAGCTATAAAGAGGCGGGCCCCCAGCTTCTGCTCCAGGCATTTCTTCAAAGGATAGTAAACTCCGGTGGAAGAATTGAGCGTGAATATGGTCTTGGCAGGATGCGTACAGACCTCCTTGTGATCTGGAACAAAAGTGAGAGTGACATCCAGAAAACTATAATAGAACTTAAGATTTTATACAAAACCCTTGAAAAAACCATTGAGCAGGGTCTTGACCAGACAAGTGCATACATGGAAAGGTGCGGTGGTTTTGAAGGTCATCTTGTGATATTTAACAGGCAGGATAATATTTCCTGGGATGAAAAAATTTTTTCAGAAAAAAGAAAATATAAAGGCAGGGATATTGTTGTTTGGGGTATGTGATTAAGGGCTCGCTCAAAAATAACTTTACATTTTAAGCGCC
>CAZNFB010000450.1:0-1815 GCA_964572105.1 uncultured Desulfobacteraceae bacterium | reverse complement strand
ACGGGATGCATCGGCGCTTAAAATGTAAAGTTATTTTTGAGCGAGCCCTAAGCGGGACAATATAAAATTAAGCTCAAAAATATCTATGAACAGGGAGGATACCATGGTTTCTGCTATAAATACCAGTGCATCAGGTGCAGCGGCATTTCAAAAAAAAATAAGCGTCATTGCAAATAATGTTGCAAATGTAAATACCGATCAATTTAAAAAAAGTCGGGTAAATTTTCAAGAAGGGACAGATGGGGGCGTTCAAACAGAAACAAAAAAGGTAAATACCACCGGCCATCCCCGCAAAGAGATTGAAAAAGGAGAAATGGTTGAAAAAGAATCATCCAATGTGGATTTAGCCGAAGAAATAACAGAATCGATCCCCGCTCACAGGGGGTACGAAGCCAATTTAAAAATGATGAAAGTGCATGACGAAATGCTGAAAAACCTGATAAATATCATGGGGTAGTATCATCTGTTTGATCTGCTTCTTCCTCTTTATCCAGCATCTTTATTGTTCGGGTATTTTTTTTTCGTATTAAAATAAAAGATAGGGCCATAACCGCAATTATAACCATTGGAAGGAATAATTCTGCCAGCACAAAGGTCTCTTCACCAGACTTGATTTGAACAGATTCAATTTTTAAATCTGTACTGTTTTTGTCAGGTTTTGAATTTATTGAAACGATAATAGCTCCCAGATAAATAATAATAAATATTATCGCAACACCAAATATTTTTTTTTCCAATTTCTTCATCAATAAAATTTTCCGTATACTATATCATTAATTTCTTGGCTGATGACGGATGGCAGCCCTTTACCATGACGCTTTCGGTTCCGTTGATATTTGTGATTTCAACATCCACCATGGCATCTTTTAAAGCCTTGCTGTAACCTGCACAAATTGCTGCTGCTTTAAAAACATCTTCCCTGGTTCCATTTTTCATAATAAGAAGAGGCCCTGGTATTTTTTTTGTCGTAATCAGAGTATCCTCCTTTGGGAGATAATATTTCATAATATTTTCATTATCAAGCTTATTCCTGCCAATAATCACTTTTGTTCCACGGTTTAAACGAAGACAACGTCCATATTTTAAAAGATGTAAATCTTCATGTGTAAAATTATCCTGGTGGCGCAAGAGATCCTTTAAACGTTCTGAATAACTTTTATCCGTAAGAAGGCATCCTCCTCCAGGAGTTGGGTAATCTGTGATCTCAAATTCCCGGGCAAGTTTTATCTGGGGTTTACGAGATCTTCCCGAAAAATTGAGAAGTTTTTCTCTGTTCACTTTCCCCTCTTTTTCGGGAATAGTTTCAGGAAGATGCAGAGCACTCAAAGGACGTAATATATAGCCATCATAACCTGAACGTTTTTCCACGTAACGAAGGGCCGATTTTGTCTGGGATAAGGGCCGCTGGCCAGCCACCTCGCCGCTGAAAAGAAAATCAAACCCCATGGTCTCCATTACTTCCCCTGCAAGATTAAACATCATGGCGTGGCAATCCCTGCAGGGATTCATATTCTTTCCGTATCCCCCTGGAGGATTCTTCAGCATCTTGAGATAAATATCCGTGATATTTTTTTTGATTAAATCTATTTTCGTAAATTTTGCTGCTTTTTCTGCTTTTTCAGCGGAAAAAAAAGGGGTTTCAAAACTTATCCAGCAGACCTCAATTCCCTGCTTTTGCAAAACAAGGGCGGCTAAAATGCTGTCCAACCCCCCTGAAGAAAGACCCAGGGCACGTACTTTTTTTAAATGCGCCATATATTTTCCTTACTATGGATATCGTTAAATCGTTTGTGACAGGTTTTTTTTACGACCTCT
>CAZNFB010000449.1:0-1816 GCA_964572105.1 uncultured Desulfobacteraceae bacterium | reverse complement strand
ACTGAGCTGTCAATATATAATTCATTCTGCTTATTAAAAAGTTACAAAACATATTGCAATTCAGAGAAATTGTTGAAATTATGCTGATGCAAATTATGTTTTTTACAACCTAATATATTTCCAGGCAATTAAATTTACAGGGAGAAAAGGTTAAAATCTATAAAACAGGAGATTTTAAAATGCTAAAAAAAATTGATCCTGAAAAAACCAGGAGCTGGAAAAGCCTCACCGAACATTACGAAATAATGAAGAATGTTCACATGAAAGAGCTTTTTTCAAAGGAGCCTGAAAGGTTTGAGAAGTTTTCCATTAGATTTAAAGATCTATTAATCGATTTTTCCAAAAACAGAATTTCCTGTGAAACTTTAAGTCTCCTTACGGAACTGGCAAAAGAGGTTGATTTGGAAGGTGCCATTTCTAAAATGTTTAATGGAGAAAAAATTAATGAAACAGAAAACAGAGGGGTGCTCCATACAGCCTTACGGAATATGGAAGGCGAACCTGTTTATATTGATGGAAAAGATGTAATGCCTGGAATAAAAGCCGCCAGAGAAAAGATGAAAACTTTTTCTTCCCGGGTTATTTCAGGTGCCTGGAAAGGTTTCACCAACAAAAGGGTTAAAGATATTGTTAATATTGGAATCGGTGGCTCTGATCTTGGGCCTTTAATGGTGACAGAGTCGCTGAAACCTTACGCGATTGATGGATTATCCATCCATTTTATCTCCAATGTTGACGGAACACACATTTTTGAGGTTTTAAAAAAATTAAATCCTGAAACCACCTTATTAATGATAGCATCAAAAACCTTTACAACACAGGAAACAATGACCAACGCATTTTCCGCAAGGGACTGGTTTTTGAACCACGCGAAAAATCCTGTTCACATAGCAAAACATTTTGTTGCCATTTCAACGAATAAAGAAAAAGTTCAGAGCTTTGGAATTGACAGGGAAAATATGTTCGAATTTTGGGACTGGGTTGGAGGGAGGTATTCCCTGTGGTCTTCCATAGGGCTTTCCATTGCCTGCTATATAGGGTTTGATAACTTTAATGATCTGCTGCAGGGTGCTTTTGATATGGATCGACATTTTAAAGAGACTCCCTTTGAAAAAAATATCCCTGTAATTCTGGCATTAATCGGAATATGGTATAATAATTTTTTTGGTTCCCAAACAGAAGTAATCCTCCCCTATGATCAATATATGCACAGATTTCCGGCCTATTTCCAGCAGGGGAATATGGAGAGCAATGGAAAATCTGTTAGCAGAAATGGAGAAAAAATAAAGTACCATACAGGTCCTGTTATATGGGGAGAGCCCGGCACAAATGGTCAACATGCCTTTTATCAGTTGATTCACCAGGGAACAAAACTGATTCCAGCAGATTTCCTTGCGCCGGCAATAAGTCACAATCCCCTGGGGGAACATCATAAAATACTACTTTCCAATTTTTTCGCCCAGACCGAAGCTCTTTTAAACGGAAAAACCGGTAAAGAGGTTTTTAATGAATTAAAAGGGACTGGGAAAAAAGATGAAGAAATTAAAAAACTGATGCCCCACAAGGCCTTTGAAGGTAACCGGCCTACAAATTCGATCCTGTTTAAAAAACTTACTCCAAGGGTTCTGGGAAGCCTGATCGCCATGTACGAACATAAAATTTTTGTCCAGGGGATCATATGGAACATTTTCAGCTTTGACCAGTGGGGGGTTGAGCTGGGGAAGGAACTGGCAAAAAAAATACTTCCGGAATTAGAAAGCAGCAAACCGGTTACATCCCATGATTCTTCTACAAATGGATTGATAAATACCTTTAA
>CAZNFB010000448.1:0-1824 GCA_964572105.1 uncultured Desulfobacteraceae bacterium | reverse complement strand
AGATGGGCCAAAAGACAAGCTATTTCGTTCAACTTATAAAATTTTCGTTCCTAAGTATTCAGCTGATATGTGCGGCAGCAGCCAACAAGCAATCACCCCATTATTTAAAATATCTATTTATGCATCAGTCAAGCTGAAAAGCACGCTCCCCATGAAGTGCAGTATCAAGACCCAGAACCTCATCATCTTTTTCAACTCTTATCCCCCCTGTAATCAGTTTTGTCACATAAATTACAATCAGGGTTCCAATACCCGAGAATCCTGCAGTAATAACAATGGAAAGAGCCTGGATTCCAACCTGTTTTGGATTTCCGTAAAAAAGACCGGAAACTCCCGAAGTAACTTCAGGGGATGCAAAAAGTCCCGTTGCCATGGCGCCCCAGATACCACAGAGTCCATGAACTCCAAAAGCATCAAGGGAATCGTCATATCCCATACGATGTTTTAAAACAGAAACACTAAAAAAGCCGATTAAACCTGCAACAAGGCCAATGATTATAGATGCGGGCATGGTAACGAAACCAGCTGCCGGAGTAATACCCACAAGGCCTGCAACCGCACCCGATGCTATACCGAGCAGGGTCGGTTTTTTGCTGTGAAGCCATTCCCCCATCATCCAGGCAATGCCCCCCATGGCGGCCGACGTGTTTGTTACAAGAAAGGCGGATGCGGCAATTCCATCAGCTGCAAGGGCGCTTCCTGCATTAAACCCAAACCACCCGAACCAGAGAAGACCGGCACCAAGAGCTGTGAGAGTAACACTTGACGGAAACATGGCCTCCCTGCCGTAACCGTGCCGCTTGCCTAAAACAAGACAAAGAACAAGGCCAGCAACACCTGCATTGATATGAACCACGTTTCCACCAGCAAAATCAAGGGCGCCGATTTTGTCTAAAATTCCGCCGCCCCAGGCCCAATGGCATACAGGGGTATAAATAAAAGTAACCCAGAGAATTGTAAAAACAATCCATGATGAAAATTTCATTCTATCAACAACTGCACCCAGAATAAGGGCAACAGTGATACATGCAAAGGTCATCTGAAATACAATAAAAAGATATTCGGGGATGGTTCCACTGACACTATGAATTGAAACACCGTTTAAAAAGAGTTTTTCAAGATTACCGATCATGTAGTTGAAATCCGTACCAAATGCCAGAGTGTAGCCCCAGCCGACCCAGATAACACTGACAAGGCAGTAGGCAATAAAGGTCATTGCAAATGTATTTAAAAGGTTCTTTGACCGGGACATTCCTCCATAAAACAGGGCAAGCCCTGCAGGGGTCATCATCATAACCAGGGCTGTTGCCACAATAATCCACGCCGTGTCCCCGGTATCAATGGCATTTTCCCCGGCAAAAGCCGAGGCAATGGAAAAAAATATCATTATTGCAGTTAATCCTATTATTTTTAATCTCATTAAATCCTCCATAAAATTCTTACTTAAAATATTACATTATAGATTTTTAGATAATTACTCGATGATATTATTTTAGGATATAACGCAAGAGATATGCCATTACTTTTTTACGATATAACTTATTGATTTTAAAACTTATTTATTTCAAACCCCTTTATTTAAAAAAAGAAGATTTAACATATTTGTAACTTTAAAAAAAAGAAATTACAAATATGACAATAAAAGGGGTCACATCTTAAATATTCAATATTAGTTTTTTTATTTTATTCAGCTAATAAAATCCGATCTCCTAAAATAAAACCACCAATTAAATTTTTATGCGAATTTTCAACAGCCTTTACATCATTAAATCAGACAGGATTTAATGTCAATATTGATTATTTAAGATGTGACCCCCCTTTTCA
>CAZNFB010000447.1:0-1844 GCA_964572105.1 uncultured Desulfobacteraceae bacterium | reverse complement strand
AAAAAACAATTAAACTTCCCGTATTTTCTTTTTTGCAATTTTCTAACCGGACACTATTGAATTCTTGTAAAAATGTCTGACCATAAAGCTGGAGGTGGTACAGATTAAAAGCCGATTACACAGTCGAAAAGAACCGACTGATTATATTTTAATTGCAGCTGCAGTTTTAAATGAGCTTGCCTGGCTTGTCAACAAGATAGATCGGCCTGTTGCTTTAACTGTGGGGAGGCGAAGGGTTATTTCAGGGTATTTAAATGGAAGGCCTGTGAAACTTTTAGTGACGGGCCCTGGTATTGCCAATACTGTGCAGGCATTAACTGCTGTTATAGAAAAATTTCGACCGGCCCTGATTATTCAAACAGGGAGTGCAGGTCTCTTTACAGGATTTAATCTTGATATCGGAGATGTGGGCATCGCAACCGAGGAGATTCTCCCGGAACTTGGTATAGAATCGAAAAATGGGACTCTCCCCCTTGGTGAACTCCCTTTTCCTTTATTTAAGACGGATAGCTTTGAAGCTAAAAACCGTTATCCCCTGGATGAACAACTGGCAGATCTGGCCTTTGGCCGATTAACCGAAGGGTGCAAGGCCAATGGTATGGGGCTGGAAAAGGGTACTTTTATCACTGTTTCAACGATAACAGCAACGAATAACAGGGCAGACGAATTGTATAATTGTTTTAAACCCTGCATGGAGAATATGGAAGGCTCTGGCGCCGCACATCTATCCATATATTACGGCATCCCTTTTCTTGAAATACGTGCTGCAAGTAACATTGTTGGCACGAGGGATAAAACAGCATGGAATCTTCCCCTTGCATGTGAAAGATGCGCCTGGGCGGTTTATGAGCTGATCTGTAATTTGCGTGGTTATATTTTTTAACAATAGTGTCTGGTTAGGAATTGCAAGAAAAAAACACTTGGAAGTTTCATTGCGCAAGATTATACCCAGGCACGACTGACTTCTTAATACTCAGGGGAAAAATGGACAACAGATTATCTATCGGGTATTCCACCTGCCCCAATGATACATTTATTTTTTATGGGCTCGCCCACGACTTGATCGATTGCAAGGGGATTAAGTTTGATGTGACACTTGATGATGTAGAAACCTTGAATCAGATCGCGAAAACTGGAGAGCTGGATGTCTCAAAATTATCTTTTGCCGCCCTGGGTCATCTTCAGGATACCTATGGACTTCTTCGCTCGGGAGCTGCTATCGGCAGGGGATGCGGTCCCCTTGTGATAGCCAGGCCAGGGTGTGACCTAAAGGAACTTTTGTCAAAAAAAGTGGCTGTTCCTGGGGTGTTGACAACAGCCTCTCTGTTACTGGGTCTTTATGTGTCAGGAATCCCCGCTACGGTTCCAATCCCTTTTGATCAGATAATGCCTGCTGTTCAAAAAGGGGCTTTTGATTTTGGTGTAATAATTCATGAAGGAAGGTTCACCTATGGCGAACACGGCCTTGTAAGCCTTGTTGATCTTGGTAAATGGTGGGAGGAAGAAACATCCCTTCCCATTCCCTTGGGTGGAATAGCCGTGCACCGGAGAATTGACTCTGTAACCGCAAAAAATATGGATGACGCAATACGAAAAAGCGTTTTATATGCCTCTGAGAACCCTGACCTGGCAGATAAATATATAATGAAGTATGCTCAGGAAATGTCCCGATCAGTTGTAAGGCAGCATATAGATCTTTATGTTAACGATTTTACCCTGGATATGGGAGAGGAGGGGGCAAATGCTGTTAACAGGCTTTTTGGCCTTTCCAGGGAAAAGGGGATTATCCCCTGCAGCAGTTTACCTCTTTTTGCGTATTAAAGCTGTTGATTTTACGATAATTA
>CAZNFB010000446.1:0-1846 GCA_964572105.1 uncultured Desulfobacteraceae bacterium | reverse complement strand
CCGCACACCGGTTGATGGGATGCCGGGTTATGAAGCTGTCAGGATTTATAATGACGTTTATCTTCCCAGTGTTACAAGCCAGAGTGCGGACGGTGTTCAAAAATAACCCCATGGCTCTCCCAGGCCGAAATATAGACTGTTCCATAAATAATTTCACGGCGTTATCGGTCATCAGAGTATTGCAATATGTTTTCCTTCCTCCGGCTTTGTGCCAAACTTTAAAATCAGACAATTAACTGAAAATCTATATATTGTTTTTTTTGATTTTTTTTATCTCCAGGTAGAGTCCGGGAACGAAGGTAAAGAGGACTTTGACGTTGTCATGCGTAACTCCCTTTTTATATTGCAAATTTAATATACATAGAATATGCATGAGGAACAAATAATATCAAAAAAACTCTGCGTATCTGTGGGAGGAATATTTAACAATGAAATTTCCATACGGTGTATCTGACTTTAAAAAAATTAATACGCAGGGTTATTTTTACTGCGACAGAACAGATAAAATCAATCTGCTTGAAAAATCTGATTCCCAACTTTTTATCCGTCCCAGACGCTTTGGAAAGAGCCTTGTTCTTTCAATGCTGGAAAATTATTATGATGTGGCAAAAAAGGATGAATTTGAAGCTATTTTCGGCGGGCTTAAAATCGGAAAAAATCCAACAAAACTGCGCAATTCATATTATATTTTAAAATTTGACTTTTCCTGCGTTGATCCCACCGGAAGCGCTGAAGAGGTGAAAAGGGCTCTGTTTAATCATATCAATGACTGTATCAAAGAATTTATTCTTTATTATGGGAAGTATAATCTTCCTGATATTGAAGTGAACAGAAACGATGCCATAAGTTCCATTAAATCCCTGGCAAGTTCAGTCCGCTTAACCCCATACCCGGTTTATCTGCTAATAGATGAATATGACAATTTTGTCAATACAGTAATGATGGGGGTGCAGAGCGCCGGAAAAAGACATGAAAATCTGGTGCATGTCGAAGGTCCATTAAAAACTTTTTTCAAGGCTGTAAAAGCCTCAACTTCCGGTTCCATGTTTGATCGTGTTTTTATAACAGGTGTTTTACCTGTTGTTATGAGCGATATTACAAGCGGATATAATGGAGTATGGAAAAAAACTTGAACAAAAACATGGGGATCTAAGGCTGCAGAAATTTGTAGTTGCGGCCCTTGGGTTTGAAGGAGTATGTTTTAAGGATAATGGAGAAAGATGGATATTGATACATGTAGAGGTTCAAGGGTATAATGACAAAGAATTTTCCCGGCGGATGTTTGTATATTTTTACAGGATACTCGATAAATACAGAAAAGAGATAGCAGCCATTGCCATATTTGCGGATGATAACAAGAATTTCAAACCGTCAAGTTTCAGATACGAATTTTTCGATACAAAGCTTGTTTATAAATACAGGACATACAAGATCCTTGAATCTTCTTCTGAAGAATTGATGAATAGCTCCAACCCGTTTGCGTTGGTGGTTCTGGCTGCGAGAAATGCCATAAATGCAAAGAATAATGAAGGAAGTAAGCTAAAGTTTAAGATAGAATTGACAAGGCTTTTGATGCAGAGGGGATTTACACAGGATAAGATAATCAGCATATTCCGGTTTATAGATGGCGTATTGGAACTTAATGATGAAACAAAAGTAAATATATTTTATGAAGAGATGGAGAAGTTAGGAGGGGATAAAATCATGCAGGTAATAGGAAATGTTGAAAAAAGAGGATATAAAAGAGGTATGCAGCAAGGCATGCGAGAAGGTATCTTGAAAGCTATAAAACTTGGGCTGGATCTGAAGTTTGGCGCCGCAGGCATGAAGCTTTATCCCGAGATAA
>CAZNFB010000445.1:0-1871 GCA_964572105.1 uncultured Desulfobacteraceae bacterium | reverse complement strand
CAAAGAAGATCTTCGATCTTGTAAAAGATCCAAAGGGAGTATATTTCCTTTCCAGGCCGAGAAGATTTGGTAAAAGCCTTTTAATCTCCACGTTAAATGAAATATTTAAAGGTAATAAAGAGCTGTTTAAGGGACTTTGGATATACAAGGCAGATTATGCATGGGGAAAATATCCGGTTGTGCAGATAGATTTCAGTAAATCAAAGGCACGAAATGAAGATGAATTGATAAATTATATTCTATATCAGCTTGATAAAATAGCGCAGGTGTATGGAATTACTCTTGAGCAAACGCAGTATGACATCAAATTTGATGAACTTCTGACCAAATTAAGCGGAATCAATAAAGTCGTTGTACTCATTGATGAATACGACAAGCCGATAATTGATAATATTGAAAACCCAAAACTGGCTGTTGAGCTCAGAGAAATATTAAAAGGTTTTTACACCATTATAAAAGCATGTGATGAACATATCAGGTTTGTGCTTTTAACAGGTGTGAGCAAATTTTCAAAAGCAGGTGTTTTTAGCGGGCTTAATAATCTGGAAGATATTTCCATGGATGCACAATATTCATCACTTCTTGGGATAACCATGGAGGAAATGGAAACCTGTTTTAAAGATCATATAGACTTCTTTGTAAAAAGAAAAAAGATTAGTAATGCTGAACTGATGAAAAAAATAATATATTGGTATAATGGGTTCTGCTTCAGCAAAAGTTGCAGGAAAGTTTTTAATCCATTTTCAGCTCTTCTTTTGTTTAAAAAGCTTGATTTTAGTAATTACTGGTTTGAAAGTGCAACACCAGGATTTTTAATAAAACTAATAAAGGGAAAAAAAATTGATATTGAAAAAATGCAAAAGTTAGAAGTAAGAGAGGAAAATCTCAGTACTTATGAAATAGAGGATCTCTCTCTCATTCCCCTTCTCTTTCAAACCGGATACCTGACAATTAAAGGGTATGATGAGGATTTTATGACCTACCGTCTGGGATATCCCAACTTTGAGGTGGAAAACAGCTTTCAGTATGCTCTTTTAAGGAGTTACAGCTACACAGAAACAAATGGTTCTCTTGTCGGCCTTATTCGGGCTCTTCGAAATGACGATTTTGAATTGTTTTTTGATACATTGCGTATTTTTTTTGCCGACATCCCCTACGATCTTCAACTAAATAAAGAAAAATATTACCAGACAATATTTTATCTTATATTTTCTTTGATCGGCTTAAAAATAGAAGCAGAAGTAAAAACAAACAAGGGTAGAATAGATGCTGTTATCATTGATAAAGATATCTATATTTTTGAATTCAAATTTAGTGGCGGCAAAAATAAAGCATTAAACCAGATCAAAGATAAAAAATATTTTGAAAAGTATCAGGCAATGAATAAAGCAATTTATCTTTTTGGCGTTGAATTTACAGATAGGAATATTGGAGACTGGGTGGTTGAGAAGATGCTGGTATAAAAAAACATCCCTTTTCCCTTTCCGTTTTTCCGCTGGAAACTTATAAATTAAAGAACGTCCCCAGATTTTACCTGCTCGGCAAAAAGTCAGAAGTATGAGATCCAATTGTTTCTCGGCTTTTTTTTTAAAGTGTTGGCCAAATATTTACAACTAAAGGAAAAAATCAGAAAAGTAGAAAACGACTTAACACTGTCAGAATGAAGCTCTACTCCCTCCCTTATTTTTTCCTTGTAATTTACATTTCGCAATTAAATAACACAACATGTTGTGGTATATGGGTAAGCTATTGTCTACCATCTTGCATAAGTTAATTGTCGTATCTTTCTGCTGAAAAAGTGCTGATAATTTACCTCCCCCTATATTGTGGCCCATGCTGTACGCAACACAACATGTAGCATGTCTAATTCA
>CAZNFB010000444.1:0-1874 GCA_964572105.1 uncultured Desulfobacteraceae bacterium | reverse complement strand
AAGCTATTTCGTTCAACTTATAAAATTTTCGTTCCTAAGAAACTGTAAAGCATTTTCAATGCAGTGTAACATTTTTAAATGTATTAACAAACAATTGCTATGGCAAGCATTTTTTGTAAAACAATTTAGTAACTATTCAGCTAATATGTACGGTGGCAGGTATAATCTGATGAAACCTGCTGCGTATCTTCAATCAGCGACGCTGAATAGTTAGATAATTTATATGGATTTGGACAGCAGTGTCCGATTAGAATCTTGCGTGAGGGGAGTTTAATTGTTTTTGTAGAAATTTATTCGCAATAGCGGAAAAAACAATTAAAGTTTCCGTATTTTCTTTCTTGCAATTTTCTAACCGGACACTGCTGGGATTTGGAGCATTAATCAGGTTAATGTCCCCTTTATTTTACACGTTCCACATATTCAGAGGTTCTTGTATCGATTCGGATTAATTCGTCCGTTTCTACAAACGGAGGTACTTGTACAACAAGACCTGTTTCAAGAGTTGCAGGTTTTGTACTCCCTGTTGCTGTATCACCCTTTACCCATGGTTCTGCCTTAATAATTCGCAACTCAATGAAATTAGGAAGGGAGACTCCAATGGCATTATCTTTGAAAAACAGAATATTGCATAAAACATTTTCCTTGAGCAGGCTGACAACCTCGCTTACCTGTTCTTTTGTAAGAAAATGTTGTTCATATGTTGAAGTATGCATGAAACAATACTGCTCTTTGTCTGCATAGAGATACTCCATTTCAGCCTCTTCAAGATTTGCTTCCTTAAATTTATCTCCGTTTCTGAATGTTCTGTCAAACTGTGAGCCTGAGAGCATATTTTTAAGTCTGCACTTATAAAGTGACTGGCCTTTGCCGGGTTTGACAAACTGAAATTTGGTTATTACATGTGGAGCATCGTCTATCTCAAGCTTAAGTCCTTTTCTTAAATCACTGCTATCATACATTTATATGTCTTTCCTCATGATGTAATGCCTGAAAGTTTATAAATAGTCCTTTCAAGAATCTGTTTTGCTTTTTGAGTTTCTCTTACAAGTTGTTTTACCTTATTGATATCTTTTTTAAATCTGACGGAGCAGCCATTATTATCCATGGCATTGGTATTGGTGCAGCTGTCGATTCCTGCGGGCCCAACATGAATTATTCCATCCAGCACATTATATGGTGAAATTCCTCCGGCAAGAATAACCGGACATCGGGATACTTCCACAAGCTGAGCCGCAACATCCCAGTCGCAGGTTATTCCTGTTATACCGATAAAACCATTAACAGGCTGTAATGCAGCAGCTGTTTTAGTTTCTGTTTTCAACAAGGTGTCTGTTAATAGATAATCGCTTGATTCATCAAACATTTTACCGAGTTTAATTGTGGGTACACCATGGGCAAAGCCGGACTGAGCAATGGGAATAGAACGCATTATCTTTATCTCAGGGAATCTTTTTTTAACATCTCTTTGTAATTGTATAAGCTTGTCAACATTCCCCTTTTTAATGAATATTGTATGAATATCATCACAAAAATGGATAATATCAGGTTTGTAATAATCCAGAATAGCAAAAATAGTATCCTGATCCTCAAAAAGAGGAATCAGACTGCTTTGTGACGCAGTCTTTTTAACCAGATCAATTGTCTCTTTTATTGCAGGAAATTTCCAGTTTGTATCCGGCAAAAGAACAGTGCCAATGGTATCAACCCCTATTTCAACAAGAGCTTCAGCTTCACAAGGGGTCTGAACTTCATAAATCTGTACTGATAAATCCTTATTCATAATAAATATCCAAAATAAGCTGAATAGTTGCATTTTAAATAACATAATCGATTATATTTCGCAAATCGTTTGAACGAGAACAAAACTATTGACA
>CAZNFB010000443.1:0-1877 GCA_964572105.1 uncultured Desulfobacteraceae bacterium | reverse complement strand
AGAACTTGATAAAAGGTATTTTTTTTAGTAAAAATCTAAGTAACTATTTAGCTAATCTATAAGCTTCAGGTATAATCTGATTAAACTTGAAGCATGCTTTAAAAATCACGCTGAATAGTTAAAAATTTAATGATAAAAATAATGAAAATTTTGTAAGTTTATTCTCGTTGTCAAGACACCATAAATTTTTAAATATTTTCACAACAAAGGAAGAAAAATGACTGGAAAAACCATTGATAAAATTAAAATTGGAGATGCTGCTGAATTTGCTAAAACCGTAACAGAATCTGATATTTATACATATGCCGGCCTATCGGGTGATTTTAATCCTGCCCATATTAATGAAGCCTATGCCAAAAATACTTTTTTTGAAACCCGCATAGCCCATGGAATGCTGTCAGCCGGATTTATATCTGCGATTTTAGGAACTCAATTGCCCGGCCCTGGAGCTATATATCTTAAACAGGAACTTAAATTTATGGCCCCCGTTAAAATTGGGGATACCATTACAGCCAAAGCTGAAGTTATTGAAATAAATCAGGAAAAAAATCGGATAAAATTAAAAACCACATGCAGTAATCAAAATAATGAATTAGTTATAGACGGCGAAGCCGTTGTGATGCCGCCAAAAAAATAAGGCCATTATACGACGGGGTTGGTTCTAATTTTGGCCATAAGATGTTAGAATTGAGCTATGGTAAAATTTAAAAAGCTCTGGTTGTTTGAGCGCAGCAAGTTTCAGAGGTTTTTAAATTTTATTATAGCTTAGGAACGAGGACGAAATAACTTGGTATTTTAAGCGTCGATCCATCCTGCCTGACTGCGTTACAAAAGCGTAGCAATATCTTGATATTCCTACACTTTCGCGCCTTGCCAGGCAGGCGCCTCAACACTTAAAATTGCAAACTTATTTCGTCCCCGTTCCTTAATGTATTGCTGAATATTAGAACCAAGCTCATAATTTCACTGCAATACCTGTTATCTTTCAGGGGATATCCAAAGTGTTTCACCATCAAACTGAATATGATTTACATTATCATATTCAATGGAATCGAGCAGTGCAAAGATCTGTGTCATATTATAAATAACAAGTTTGCTTAAGGGTTGAATCAGGTTTATATCAGTATCGAGCCTGTTCTCTTTTAGGTTGTAGATATTTACAATATGCTCAGAAAATTTCAAAAGTTTTCCAACTCCTGAACTGTAACCTAACTCATCAGGTTCGTCAGAGGTGGGGGCGATGGAAATAGCTCTGTAATCAAAGTAGTCCTTTAAAAATTTAAAATGTATATTCCATATATTATCATTTGTCTGGACAACATATATCCCGAATGTTTCGATATTTTCTTTTAAGGCATTTTCATTTCCGTCAATGGATTTTTCAATTATCTCTCCTGACTTAATGCGGATTTTATCTATTATTGTCTGCATGGGAACAGTGGAATCACCCACTTTAAGTAATTCATCAGATTTAATAATCATATCAACACCTTTTCCCATACCAAATTTTGTTTTTCGTTTTTCCATCAATAACGCTGTATCTGTATCTGAATCTTTTTTTATTTTATCATAATCTATGACGGTCCGCTTTGATACAGGAATATTTTTTTCCGCGATAACTGGAACGGTATCAGGAGATGTTTTCCTGTTTTTTAAAAACCAGGAGCCGATTATTAAAAGCGCAGCAAGGAGTGCGAAAATAATTGCAAAGGTAAATATTTTTTTGGAAATTGCTCTTTTTTGCTTATACATAATCCTCCAAAAAGATAATTGGCTCAAGTTGAGATCCATGGATATTATTGTAAGTATTCAGCTACGCTGGTTAGGAACGAAAATTTTATAAGTTGAACGAAATAGCTTGTCTTTTGACCCATCTA
>CAZNFB010000442.1:0-1888 GCA_964572105.1 uncultured Desulfobacteraceae bacterium | reverse complement strand
ACTAATCCTGCTCAATACCCATAGACCGTCACATAAATAATTTAACTGCGATATCGGCATACTATTACGCAAGTTAATATTTTTAACAGATTCTTTTTTTACGACCTCTTCTCTGTGAGTTTTTCATGGTTTAATCAGATTATGCCTGTTGCCGTACATATTCGCTGAATAGTTACAAAAAATTTTAAGAGAGACTATCAATAATTTTCATCTGAACATAATTTTAGGCTATAATGAATTGTTCTTTAAACAAAGGAGGGTAAATGAGGTTCAGCAAACCAATTATTCTATTATCTGCTTTCATTGCATTTTTCTGCACAGGCCTTACCATGACTTTTGCAGATGAAAGCCTGACGGATGCCATAAAAAACGGCAAAACAAGTGGTGAAGTAAAATTATGGTACCAGACAAATGATCATGGTGCCAATAATGAAAATATATTTGAAAAAGAAAACACCTTTTTTGATGCCGGCGTAAAGCTTGGTTATGTTACCGGTTCCTTTTACGGATTCAAAGCAGGAACCACATTTTATGCCATTGATGATTTAAATGCATATGGCCATTTTGCCGATAAAAGCATCCATGGTGTTCCTGAAAATGAAACCTGGTCATGGCTCGGGGAAGCTTATCTTTCCTATAAATTATGCAACACCATAGCCAGGGTCGGAAGACAAAATATTAAATCTCCCCTTATAAACAGCGATGAATGGGCACTGTGGCCGGTGAATTTTGAGGCCTGTATGCTCGAGAATAAAGATATCAAAGATACAACAATCACAATCGGTTATGTAACAGATGAAAGAAGCCTGAAAAGCGAAAGGTTTGAGGATATAGCCGAAGATGGAATCGTTATGGTAGGCGCGGTTAATAACGCTCTTCCCAACACTAAATTATCAGCCTACTATTATTATGTTGATGACCATCATAATAAAGAAGGTGTCTACCTTGATGCAAACACCAAAATTTCCATGTTTAATCTTGCTGCCCAGTATATTATCATTGATCCTGATGAATCGGGCGCAGATGAAACACAGGCTTTTGGTGGGAAAATATCAGCAGACATGGGACTCTTTGAACTGACTGCAGCAGCCTGCACCACCGACAGAGGCACAGAAAGAATAGCTAAATTATCCGACAATGGCATAAAGACTCCTCTTTACACGGCGACTCTTTCGGGTGATGGTGATATAGCCGGCGCAGCAGATACAGATTCCTTTAAAGGTGTTGTAACCGTCAAACCGTTAAAAGGGCTCAAAATAACCGCAAGTTATGCCCATTATCATCACGGCAGCAAAACAACAGCCGTACCCCATAAAAATGCAGAATCATTTGAATTAATGACAAAATACTCTGTAAATAATAACCTCACCCTTTTTGGTTCATATATAAATTCAGACCATTATAGTGGCGCATGGACAAATGATAATCCCCATGACAACCTGAATACCATACGTTGCTGGGCAAAATATGCATTCTAGCCTGCTGTTTTAAAGTTTAATCGCAACTATTCAGCATCGCTGATTTTAAGCAGGCTTCAGGTATGATCTGATTAAAACAATTGCTATTCTCGGACAGCCTCCTATAAGTCGTGAAGAAAGAACCCATCAGGACTGAACCTGGTTGTATCTTTTTATGATATACTATTACGCAAGCTTATATTTGTAGCAGGTTCTTTCTTTACGACCTCCAAAAAAATGCATTAGGAACAGAGATGAAATAAATTGAGCAGAAACAGCGCAGGATTTTGGCCCATATACAAGGCGCATTAAAGGTTGCATACTATACGTATTCGGCCTTTGATGCAACGAAGTAGATGGGCCAAAAGACAAGCTGTTTCGTTCAACTTATAAAATTTTCGTTCCTTAGCCCTTCCCGCTCAATAGCTATC
>CAZNFB010000441.1:0-1895 GCA_964572105.1 uncultured Desulfobacteraceae bacterium | reverse complement strand
AATGCGGTGGTGGATGTCCGAATTGTATTTTGCCATTTTGATTTACCTTTGTTTTTCATTGCGATACGCCTTGACTTGGGTTGCGGGCAAAAACCGCTTTAGTTACAAGTCAAGTGACAAAATCTGCCGGTTAGCGGGTCATACTTTGCCGGATATTTTTTAATAAATTTTCCGATTATTCTATCTTCAGGGTCCTCTAACAGCAAAAAAGTCAGCGCCTGAAAAATATGAAAATTATTTTTTTCAGATTCTTTTATCAGTAGATCAATTCCATTTTCGTCCATATCAGATAGCAAGGCATATTGTTTATTATATTTTCCTTTTTCCTGTTTTCTCAAAAATATAATTATCTCCCTTTCAGGTGTATGCCTTTTTAAATAGTCTTTGATCGATTTTAAATAAAAAGAGAAAGTATATTTTTTATATTCCGTAACAGGTTTGATTCTGCAGAAATTTAAATAATCATGGGTTTTTTGTCTGAAATGGTTAAGTTTTTCTGAAAGGTTGTTCCTTCTTTCACTACTGAACAGGATTTCTGTTTTTAGTTTTTTTAAAACAGCCGGGAACAGTTTTGCCCGGCTGAAAACAGCATCCGGTTCAAATGTTTTAAAATATTCAGCCATATTCATCATACCCGGCACAAATATTTCTTCTGACCCGTTATCCATGAGAATGTTTTCAATTTGGCCATCAAGGAGTCTGTCCATGGTAAATTCCTGGCCCATCTGATCAATAGCCTTAAGGGGTTTAAAATATTCCACCAAAAGGGCTTTTATTCCTGCTTCTCTGGTAAGAAAAAAACTGGTATCCGGAGTAATATCCATTCTGGATTGACCTGTTGGTTCCAGGGGGCTTGTGAAAGCAGGGATTACCATTACAACGCCTTCCGGCGTAATCTGTGTTCCATAATTATCAGTAATGGAAGATTTAATACTTGCAAAATCGTCATCAAGTCCTGCTGGAATCAGGAGATGCTCATCATCATGGTGGGCATGGAATTTTTTCCCTGTTTTTTTCTCAATCCTGCTTATTCTTGACCTGTTTTTTTGAGTTATACTTACCCCTATATCCAAATCCATCTTCAGGAAATTTTCAGCTATTTTTTCAGATCTTTTGGGTACTTTGGTTAATATGCCATAATCGGGTTCGCAGTTATGCGCCCGGGCAAAGTTTAATATATCAATGATATTTTTATCTTTCTCCCTCCAGTCAAGGGGATCTGATGCGCCATAACAGATGTATTGGGAGTTACCTGCTTCTTTTAGATCACGCATTATTTTTTTTACCGCATCAAAGCTGAAATGGACTCTAGGCCCCGGCAGTGACCATTCATTACATCTTCTGCAAAAAATGCTGCACCCGATTGTTACCTGAAATACGGTAACGGTTTTCAGCATTACCCTGAATTGTTTTTCAGTTAATCCGAGTCCTTGTTTCCATGCATTATATTCAACATGTTCAACATTTCTTAACTGGTTTCTTACAAGTTCAGCATTTTTTTTCCGAATTTTTTTATAAACATTTTCTCCATGGCAGTTTTTTGTTATTTCAGGGAAAAAAACTTTTACAATATGCTGAATCTGATTTATTTTTTTCTGATCCTCTTCCGAAAAAAAATTGGCAGTCTCTATATTTTTAAGGATATTATTATATAGTATTGAAAAATCTTTAAACCGGCCCCCATATATTGCGGCAAGTATTTCATTTTTTTTTATATCAAGATATTTTTTCATTACCTGAAGTGATGTATTTTGACTGAATAGTTACAAAATTTCATACGGTTAAATGTCAGAACTGAGCTATGGTGAAATTTAAAAAGCTTTGGCTGTTTGAGCGTAGCGAGTTTCAGAGCTTTTTAAATTTTATTATAGCTCAGTTTATTGTTGAAATTAGAA
>CAZNFB010000440.1:0-1895 GCA_964572105.1 uncultured Desulfobacteraceae bacterium | reverse complement strand
ATTCTGGTTACCGGTGGTGCCGGTTTTTTAGGTTCCCACTTATGCGAATCCCTTTTAAAACAGGGCTGTGAAGTCATTTGCGTAGATAATTACTACACCGGCAACAAACAGAATGTATCACACTTAATGGATAATAAATATTTTGAATTATACAGGCATGACATAACTTTCCCGCTTTTTATTGAAGTTGATGAAATATATAATCTTGCATGCCCTGCATCACCGATCCATTACCAGAATGACCCTGTACAGACTACAAAAGTGAATGTGCATGGTGCCATTAATATGCTTGGATTGGCCAAACGCTTAAAAGCCAAGATTTTACAGGCATCCACCTCCGAGGTATATGGTGACCCCTCTGTTCATCCCCAACCTGAGTCTTACAGAGGAAACGTAAATTGTATAGGCCCGCGCTCATGCTATGACGAGGGGAAGCGCTGCGCTGAAACCTTGTTTTTTGATTATCACCGTCAGCACAAACTTGATGTAAAAGTTGCCCGTATCTTTAATACATATGGGACTCGCATGCATCCCAATGATGGCCGCGTGGTCTCTAATTTTATAATTCAGGCATTAAAAGGAGAGCCCATAACTGTTTATGGAGATGGCTCCCAAACACGCTCTTTTTGTTATGTGGATGATCTGATCAATGGAATGATCAGCCTGATGGATACAAGGCATGGTTTTACAGGGCCTGTGAACCTGGGAAATCCGCAGGAATTTACCGTTTTGGAACTTGCGGGAAAAATTATTGAACTTACAAACTCAACCGCAAAAATAAATTTTAAACCTTTACCTGAAGATGACCCCCTGCAGCGAAAACCTGATATTACCCTTGCCGGGGCGGAACTTGCCTGGGAACCTGTTATTAATCTGGAAAAAGGATTAATTAAAACTATCGCATACTTTAAGGACTTACTGGAATTATGAATATGGAAATTATTGGTATTGACGAAAAGCTTTGTGTCTCATGCGGCTCATGTATTAATGTATGTATTGGTGATGTATTTAAAGAGCAGGACGGAATCACAAGTGTTACAGCTCCATCCCAGTGCCTATTGTGCGGTCACTGCAAGGCAATATGTCCTGAGGATGCTATCAATTTTCTGGGTCTTAATCCTGATGAATTTGAGCCGATGCCCCCTAAAGAAGATATACCCCTTCCGGAAAAGCTGCAAACTTTTTTCCGTTCCCGAAGGAGCACCAGGATATTTAAAAAAATGAGCGTTGAAAGAGAAAAACTTGAAAAAGTTATTGAAGCCGGACGCTTTGCCCCAACAGGAGGGAATAGACAGCCTGTTGAATATTCTGTGGCCGATACTCCTGAAATTCTTGGAAAAATACTTGATACCACAGTTAAAACCCTTGTTGACATGGCCATTAAAACCAATGAAAATGTTGCAGAAATTGAAAAACAGAATAAAGCACTTTCTGCCAAACAGAGAATTGGACAATTTTATGCCAAACGATGGCTCCAGATAGGAGAAATGCACAAAAAAAAGATCGATGGCCTTTTTTACCATGCACCCGCCTTAATTATCACCCATGTAAACCCTGCAATGTCTGTGGCCCCTGGTGTGGATGCAGGAATTGCAGGGGCTCAAATGATCCTGTTGGCTGAAACTTTGGGGCTTGGGACCTGTTTTTGCGGTTTTCTTGTTCTGGCCATAGAGGCAAACCCTGAATTGAAGAATATTCTTAAAATTCCCCCTGGTAATAAAACCCAGTTTACTTTTATGGCAGGCTACCCTGATATCACATTTAAAAGACTGGTGGCACGCAATCCTGCCGGTGTAACCTGGCTTTAGCAAGACAAGATAACCACAAGGCAGTTGTGTTCGGTTAGAAAATTGCAAAAAAGAAAATACGCTACAAAAACAATTAAACTCCCCTCA
>CAZNFB010000439.1:0-1904 GCA_964572105.1 uncultured Desulfobacteraceae bacterium | reverse complement strand
ATCGACGCTTAAAATACCAAGTTATTTCGTCCTCGTTCCTAAGTCCAGCACAACAGGAAAACTCAGAACTCCCAAGGAGTTTAAGGGAATAAAAAAAACCTGTCATAAATTTTTAAATTCATGACAGGTCCTAAAATCCAGGGCTGCTTTGCCCGCAACCAAATCACTTTCGAGATTTGTTTTAATTTCCACCATTTCAGGATATGGGATATGAGTATTGAGACTAAAGATATAATCTGTTTTTTCTCAATACTTACAACTCAACACTCAGCTAGGACTTTATCCTATTTTGTCCAGGTACCAAGGCGGCTAACTGAAAACTTTTTCTTCATATTTTTTAAATTATATTCATAAAACAGGTCACGCCCGAAAATATTCTTTCCAGAGGATCTGAGAATTGAGGAATGGTCTGTTTTTACATCATAAAAAAGATGCATATTACTCGACTGGGTAATTTTATCCCATTTCATGAACTGGGGCATATAGGATCCGGTTCTCCAATATTCTCCGGCTATATCCCACATGAGTTTGTATTGACCCCAGAGGCACTTTTTATCGATCCAGAATTCCATCTTCCCCATGTTATAATAGGGATCTTCAGGTATACATGTGAGAATATGAAATTCCCTTGGAACCCAGACACATGTTACAGGTGCCCATGGAGCCTGTTTACACCCTTCAATCTGCCAGCCGGACTGAACACCCTTGACATCACTTATTGCTTTCCAGTGACCGTCATCCTGCTGAACCATGTGGGTATAATCTTGCGCACTATCCTTGGAAATAGCCATTAATCCTATTTTTTCACCAACATATGTCCATGTCATTTTTGATGTGTTTCCAAGCCATCCGTTTCCATCATCTATGGTGAAGTCTGACCCCAAAAATGGATCAGATCTATTTGCACCTGACATTCTTTTGGTTCTTCTTATAGCTGGAATATAGACATAAAGCTGATCGTCTGATCCGTCTGTTTTTCTGTAGGTAAGCTGAGCTGTTCCAGCAAGATCATAGGGTGCTACTACGACCGTAACCTCCATAAACATCATGTTGCTTGAATTTTCATCATCCTTTGCTTCGCTTGTGCCCCAAAAATTATACCGGAGATAATCATTTTGGATCACTCTTTCAAATCCTTTTTTCCCTACCCATTCAACTGTGAAGGGACTTTTCATCCCCCCTTCTCTCCCCCTGGTAATGTCCCTGTTATGCATAAATTTTATTCCGCGGTCAGGATCATTTTTTAAATCTAAATCCGGAAAAGGATACCCGTATACCCATTTTGGATATTTGCCGGTTGCTGTTTCAATTATGACCCCTTCTTCATTAAGAGAATATTTGCCTACATTATGTTTAAGCCCATATTCGTCCCATTCTGTATCATTACTGGCATCATACTCAAACGCTCCTATATTCATTATCATTTTGCCTTCCCTGACCCATTTTACCATATCGTCAGGTGCAAGACCTTCAACCTTTTTCCAATTTTTCGTCCCTATTACATCTCCTGGCTGCAAACCTATTTTTTCGAACATTTTTTTTTGATGTTCTTTCCAGTCAGGATCCTTGGCGCTTGATGCTGATGCCAGAAAAAATACTATAAAACCAACCACAATTCCGATTTTTATAAAACTTTTTACCATGACGAATTCTCCTATTGAAATATAAATTAAAATTGGACTTTCGCTCCATTTAGGCAAAATTTATTATTGGCAATAATCGTTTAACATGACATTGGTTCGGTAATAACGATTTGTGATATATAAATTTTCAGATAATTACCTGGTTTTAAAATTTGGCACAAAGCCAAGATGTTTTAATATAAATTATTATGTAACTATTCAGCGTCGCTTGTTTAAAATAAGCAACAGGTATAATCTGATTAAACCTGTTGCCGTATATAT
>CAZNFB010000438.1:0-1916 GCA_964572105.1 uncultured Desulfobacteraceae bacterium | reverse complement strand
GGGTCAAAAGACAAGCTATTTCGTTCAACTTATAAAATTTTCGTTCCTTAATTATTTTTGTAACTTCTTAATATGTTCGGGAGCCAAGCTCTGTTTTTAAATATAAATTAAAAGGTGCTGCCATGAATAAAACAGGAATAGTTACAGACCCATTGTACCTTAAACATATAACCGGTGATTATCACCCGGAAAGCCATCACAGGCTCGAAGCTATCTATCAAATGCTGGAGCAGGAAGATATGGCAGGAAAATTTTTCCATGTAAAACCACGTTTTGCAACCAGGGAGGAGCTCGAATATGTTCATTCTTCCGAATATGTGGCAAGGGTTGAATCTACCAAAGGAAAACCCTCTGTAATGCTCGATCCTGATACCCAGACATCCCCGAAATCATGGGAGGCGGCCCAGCTTGCAGCAGGTGGTCTGTTAGAGCTTATTGACCATTTGATGCAAAAAAAAATTGATAATGGGTTTGCCCTGGTCAGACCTCCGGGGCACCATGCAGAGCGGGACAGAGCAATGGGTTTTTGTCTCTTTAATAATGTAGCCGTAGCAGCAAGATATGCAATCAAAGAGTATGACCTTAAAAGAATCCTTATAATTGACTGGGATATTCACCAGGGTAATGCTACACAGCATTCTTTTTATGATGAACCAAAGGTTCTTTATTTTTCAACCCATCAGTTTCCCTATTATCCCGGAACAGGAAGCCTGGATGAAATCGGTGAAGGAGACGGGAAAGGATTTACCATTAATGTGCCCCTTGCTCCTGGCCCCGGAGATGAAGAATACGCAAGAATTTACCGAAAAATTCTCCAGCCGGTTATTTTGGAGTATAAGCCCCAGTTAATTTTGGTCTCTGCAGGTTTTGACATTTATTTTGATGATCCCCTCGGCGGGATGAATGTAACTCCTGATGGTTTTGCATTACTTGCAAAAATAATTCTGGAGCTTGCTGAAAAGGTATGTGAAGGTAAAGTTCTTTTTCTCCTTGAAGGGGGGTATAATCTGGAGGGGCTCAGGGATTCGGTGAAAGGAGTATTGCTTGAACTTCTGGGGGGGGAAAATTCCCTTTTTAACGAAACAGCAGTACTTGAAGAAAATATTGAAAAAAGCAGCGTTGACAGGATAATTGATCAGGTTAAAGAGAAGTGTAAAGATTACTGGAAAACTCTTGGCTAAAACTTTTTCCGAGACGGGGAAAATATGTCTTTTAAGAATGATCTTATTAAAAAGATAAAAATCGATAAGCTGGCAAAAAAGGCCCTTGCCTCCATTGGTCCTCCTGACAGTGGCCGCAAAGTTGATAAAGATACCCTGCGCACTATCCTTACCATGGCTTCATACACAATGAAAAAAGAACGGGATCTTGAGCTGTTTTCATCTCCTTCCAATTCAGACAAAAAGAAGATACTGGTTTTAGATAATGAGCTTGCAATATATAATACTACCATTAAGGATGTTGTTTTACGAAAAAGCCCTAATGTTAAGGAGATGTTGAACATTAAAAATGTTTTTAAAATATTAAATGATTCAGATGTCCTTGTGAGCAAGCGGGAAGACTCTGTTAAAGCGATACAGACAGAATCCATTGACAAACTGGACCTTTCTTTTAACAAGTCTGATATTGATCAGATAGCAGAAGAAGGGATAGCCTCCTTAAAAAGAGAAGATACCCACACCGTCCTGGAGACCCTTTCCCTTTTTTCTGAAATTCTCGGTTATATTCAGCTCCCTCAGAATGTAATGGGTATAACCCATGGCAGGATACTGGGTGCTTTAACCAGGGATGAATCCGGTGATGTCAGCTACGCCCCCCTTGTTATATACGAGATAGTTGATAATGCTGTTAAGCTGATTGATATGCGTTTTATGATTAAAGATAAAAAACAGGCCGAATTAATACGTGATATTGCC
>CAZNFB010000437.1:0-1918 GCA_964572105.1 uncultured Desulfobacteraceae bacterium | reverse complement strand
TCTGCGCTATTTCTGCTCAACTTATTTCATCTCCGTTCCTTAGCCAAAAGTATAGGCATTTTACCCAAATCGGCATAAAACATGCCTATCATCCCAATAAAATAAATATGCTATGAATTTATTCGTAGATTAGATCTATTTAATATTTAATCATTTTTATTTAAAGGGGGAAAAATGGAAAAGGAAAAAAACAGAAAAAAAAATATTACGATTCTGCGTTCCGGCGTTAAAAACGAATGTCGTTCCTGCTGCTTTGGTCAGTATGCGCCATTTCTCTCATTTATTCCTCAGCAAAAGAAGCCGGCAAACTAATCAAGAATAGAGCAGTCACAGCTCTTTTCTTCTCCTTTCGTCCCTGGCCCTCATTTTTCCCTTTTGAAAAGGGGTGATGGGGGTCATCCTTAAAAGCATATCCTGTTGCAACCCAAGTCATCCCGCAACTCCAAGGTTTAAAAACATGCAGCTCTCCCACTATGTTAAAATTTATCCTGCGAATAATAATCCCGATGATATCATGCTCTTTTCCACAAAAAGAGCATCTTCAGTTCGCCTTTCCAAAAAAACTTTTCAGGCCGTTAAAAAAAATAAGGCTTCTCCATCAGACATGGAGGTACTCGAGGATTTGGAAATGGTCGTACCTGATTCTAAAAAAGAGATAAAATCTGTTTTAGACAGCATTAATGCCCAAAATAATCACGATTCTGTTTTGCATCTAATTGTGGCACTGAATCTCGACTGTAATTTCGCCTGTCCCTACTGTTTTGAAGAGGGAATCAAGGGGAAATATTATCTTACAGATGCAACAGAAAACAATCTGATAAAATTTATTAAAACAAAATTCACCCGGAATAAAAAGACCCTTCTCATCGATTTTTATGGAGGGGAGCCTCTCCTTAGCACAAATTTAATCAAATCGATTTCAAAACGGTTGATACCCTTTATTAAAACAAAAAAAGGAAATTATTATTTTACTCTTATTTCAAACGGATCATTATTCACACGAAAGATAGCTGAGGAACTCGTCCCATATGGGCTTAAATCTATCAAGATAACCATAGACGGCCCCGCTGAAGTCCATAATAAATCAAGGCCGTTTAAATCGGGTGGGAAAAGTTTTGATCAAATAATAAAAAATATTCAGCAAACCTGGGACCTTGTTAAAATCAGCATTGGAGGGAATTACGACAAGAGAAACCAGAAAAAATTTGTATCACTCCTTGATTACTTGAAAGATAATAACCTTGGCCCCGACAAAATCGCTGGTATTAAATTTGATCCCATTACCAACACGCCAAAAGAAAAGATGGGGACCTGTTATAAAGGCGAATGTTCCTCCATTAATGATCCATGGCTAATAAACGCAGGAAATGATTTAAGAGAAGAAATATTAAAACGGGGTTATTTTACACCGGAAGTAGGCCCGATTGTCTGCATGATTGAATTACACAATTTTTTTGTGATTAATTTTGACGGCAAAATATATAAATGTCCGGCCTTTATCGGCAGAGACAAATTTTGTATTGGTGATGTCCAAGCCGGAATAAAAAAATCTTTAGATTCTTACAAAACAGGGATCTGGAAAAATAAGGAATGTATTGAGTGCAAATACCTTCCATTATGTTTTGGGGGATGCACCTATATGTCATTTGTAAAAAATGGTCATATAGATGCAATGGACTGCAGAAAAGACTATTTTGACGCTTCCCTTGAAACCCTGGTCAAACAGGATATAAAATACATGCAGACAAGTTTGTAAAATCATACCTGATTTGTAACTATTCAGTTTTAATCAGATTATACCTGTGCCATACAAATTAGCTAAATAGTTACCCTAATTTTTATATTTGACAAACTGTTGTAAGGGGGCAATCTTTTTCATGACCGTCCTTATGCGTATGATCATGAATAGCACAAATAG
>CAZNFB010000436.1:0-1920 GCA_964572105.1 uncultured Desulfobacteraceae bacterium | reverse complement strand
AAAAAAGATCACTTTTTGAAAATACTCGATTCCGACCTTTTACAATTTCATCAGCCTTGAGACAAAATATAGTTTAAATTTATTAGAAATATGTTAGGATAATATTTTTTCTTTGTTAAAAAGACTGGCTGATATTTCCTATGCTGGATATGGGAAAGGATTACACTAAACTCCTCAGTGGAAAGGATCTCCCTTGCATTTGAGCCTGAAACCCGAAAGATAAGTGTAGATCTTCTGATCACCAGCGGGCTTTTAACAATGAGAGGGGACTCCGTGCTGAACTGATACTTGAACTTCCAGACATCTCCGGTGCTGTCCTTGTCCCAACGATTGCCCTGTCGGAACGGTATGAGGATTTCTGGCTCACACGGGAAAACGGCCAACAAGTCCCCGTGGTTTTTCTCAGAAATGGCACCCAGGGTATTTCCCGTGTTCAATCCCCCAAGATTAGTCCAGGCGACAGATTCAGAATTAAACAGGAGCGTTAGAATATGAAATTATTTCTCCGCTACCTGCTCAAACAAAACGTTCTGATCAAGATCAAATTCTTCCCTGATGAATACATCTATTATTACATCGAGATAGAAGGACCTGTGGCAACACCCATCGAAGTCACAAACCGCAGGCTCAAGGAAATTACCCAATTCATGCTGCCGGGCATACCAGGCCAGCTTAAATCAGCCACGGCAATAGCCGGTTTTTTTATTGATGAGGATTATCAACCGATTTTTGGGAGCAACAACGGCCATATCATTGTTGAAATGCCTGCAAAAAAGGAGGAGGACTTTCAAGGAGAATCCGCAAAGGGCCCCATATTCCATCTGAAATATATGCGGAAACAACTCTCCCGTTTTCAAGAAGGAGGAAAAAAAAGGGGGGGGGAATTAAGAAGGATTATTTATTTATTATAATTTTTACACCGGCCGATTTTACCACATTCCCTATAACAGCGGCTGAGTCCACCCCATTTTCCATAAGGTCTGTTAAAAGGGCATCTGTCTCTTTTTTATCCACGGCGATTAAAAGCCCCCCTGAAGTCTGGGGATCAAAAAATATATCACAGACAATGGGATCCACCTCCGGCATAATTTCAACCATATTCTTATAAAATTTCATATTTTTATGGGCTCCTGCGGGGAGCAGCCCCATTTGTGCATAATAAACAGCATCCTGAATTACAGGAACGCTACCCGCAAATATTTCAAACCCGAACTCCGAATCGGTTACCATTTCCGACATATGGCCAACAAGTCCGAAACCTGTGATATCAGTACAGGCGTGAACGCTAAACCTGTCCATGGCATCTGCAGCATTTTTATTAAGAGCCGCCATAATTTTTATAACTTTTTTTATACTTTCAGGTGATGCAAGCCCTCCCTTTACAGCGGTATTTACAATTCCGGACCCCAGCGGCTTTGTGAGTATCAGGTTATCACCTGTTTTTATATTATTTTTTGTAAGTATTCGTTCAGGATGTACAAAGCCGGTCACAGACAGACCGTATTTTATCTCCTTATCTTCCACACTGTGGCCGCCAACAAGAACCACCCCTGCTTCTTTAATTTTATCTAAACCGCCTTCAATTATGCTTCGTAAAATGGACATATCCATTGTTTTAGAAGGAAAACAGACAAGATTCATGGCGGTTTTTGGAACACCCCCCATGGCATAAACATCACTCAATGCATTTGCTGCTGCTATTTGGCCGAATGTAAAGGGATCATCCACCACCGGGGTGAAAAAATCAACAGTCTGAATGATTGCAATCTCATCGGTGATTTTATATACACCTGCATCATCGGCCCGTTTAAGCCCCACAAGCAGATTTGGATCCCCGGGAATTTCAAGGCCGGATAAAACTTTCTCCAGGTCCCCTGGAGATATTTTAGATGCTCACCCCGCAGCCGCAACTGTTTCTGT
>CAZNFB010000435.1:0-1935 GCA_964572105.1 uncultured Desulfobacteraceae bacterium | reverse complement strand
TTTTATTGCTAATTTTTTTTATTAAGTGTCTGTCAAAAAGCAACTTCCACTTTCTCCTGCATACGTGAATTGATATAAATCAAGGCACGCAGGGCATAGTGAATGAAATTTTTTACACCAAAAACGGCAAGCTATAATATCAACCGCTTTTCCCCCACACCGCTCACATTTTTCTTTTAACTTCATATCTATCTCTTTTTTCATTTTTTCCCTTTTAAATAATCGTTAGGGTCTTTTTTTTGGTTATAAGTAAAACTTACAACTTTTTCAGCTTTTGTTTTACATACCGGAAGTAATATATCCGCAGCTTTCTTTCCTGCCTTGTCGTTATCGGTTGCTATAACGATTTTATTGTAATTGTTTAAATCACTTAAAAAATTTACAGCTTGATTAATCATCTCAACCGAATTTAACACGAGCAGATCAAAAAATGTATGCTTAATCTGTTCACAGGAAACAGCATCGACTAAGGATTCAGCTATAATTAACGTTTTTTTATTACGTTTAATATAAGTCAAATCCTTGCTTGTTGCTGATTTAAAACTTCCCTGAGCATTATAAAGTTCCCATCCACCGGCCATGTTCTGGTGACCACACAGTGAAAATTTTTTCCGGTCCAGAAATAATAGAAGCTGCTTAATTTTAGCCTCTTTAAGATATAATGGTTCTAATCCTCTATGCTTTTTAAATAAACTCAAAGTGTTTTCACTTAATTCACATTCATCGAGAATCTTCCATTTCTTAGTTTTCTTTTTTTCCCCTGAAGCCGTGGAATCTATTTGGTTTTCGGCAACAGGAAAAGTTTGCTCTCTTAGTGCTTTAACGGCTTGTACATAAGAGACATCGTGGAGCAGCATGAAAAGATCAATATTGGTGCCCTTTTTGTCAGCGCCATGATCCTTCCATATCCAGACCCCGTCACTGGCCTGTATTATAGACACACTCGGGGTTTGGTCGTCTCTCCATATCGCCTTAAAATGACTGTTTTTAACTTTAACCCCTGCAGATTCAACCAAGGATGTCATATCTAACCTTTTAATAAGCTCAAGCTCCTTCTTCCTTTTTTCATTCATTGTTTTAATTCCTTCATTTTTTCGGTCAATGTCCACAATGCCCGGTTCAGCTTTACGTTACGATCTATAGCTTTAACCGGCCTGGTTTTTATTTTTTTACCTGTTTTTCTGTTGCGTCCCCTTAAACCGCCTTTAATGATATTTTCCTGAACAGTATTAAAGGTTGTCCAGAGATTAGCTTCACAGTCATCCTTTCTGCGTGGTGAAAGAAGCTGCCAGGTATCAATAGGGGCTTCTTCCGAATTATCATAAACAAGCGACAATGCACTTTCCGCATATGCTTCCCGTTCAGTCTCCTGCAGTTGAACCGCCTTCATCTCTTCGATTGACCCAGTTATGACCGGAGCTGTTTCAATCACTTTATATGAAGCTTCAATTACATCCTGCTTATCAAAATTAATATGTTTGATGCTGATACTGTCAAAAGTTTCGCCTATTACCATTCCATTCATGCAGACAAAACGGTAAACGCCTGTCATCAGCTTATAAGCGCAACTACGATTGTGAGAGTTTATCAGAACCGCTTCTATGGCTTCGTTTTTCAGAATTAGATCCGGATGTTGAAACCTGATCATATGTTTTTGAAAACCTTTGTTGTCAGGGTTCCTAAAACCGGCTTCCGTAACTCTTGTCGGCAGCCAGCCCTCTTTCCTGAGGATATTTATAATTTCGATTGTTGGAATAAATGTGTATTTATCAGAAACTTCTTCGTGTGGATGTAATGCTCCGATGGATGGGGCAATGTTGACTATTTCTTGATTTTGCAGCATTTGAACGCCTCCTGTGTTTTCTAAAGAGAGGTATCCACCCGGCAGGGGAGAAAACCTCCCTTTGCTGGGATTTTATTTATTTTTTATTAATA
>CAZNFB010000434.1:0-1935 GCA_964572105.1 uncultured Desulfobacteraceae bacterium | reverse complement strand
CGTTATTCCCCTTTTAAGGTTTGGAAAGAATCCGAATGTTCAAGATTAAAACGTGCTGCATGTTGAAAATATTCAGGATCAAACCCTTCATACCTGATATTTTGAATGAGCTTGCCGAATTCTGCGGTCTCCTTGACCTTTGTGGATGATGGTGCAAAACTTTCCAAAGGATAATCTGCAACAATTCTGGCGCCGTTTTGAACTTCACTTTTATCGCTGCTTTCGTGGAGATAGAACTGGGAAAGAATAAGTATCCGTGTGCCTAAAAAAACAGCCTCTTCAAGATCATGTGTCACAAAAAAAATTGTCATTCTATTTTCTTCCCAGAGTTTTAAAATCATGAGCTGCATATTTTCCCTTGTCCCAGGGTCAAGGGCTCCAAAGGGTTCATCCATCATAAGAATTTTCGGTTTCATAATCAGAGCCTGGGCAATGGCAACCCTTTGCTGCATTCCGCCTGAAAGCTGGTAAGGATATTTTTCTGCATGTTCAGTCAGTCCAACATCCCCAAGGTAATGCATGGCTTCATTGCGTATTTTTTTTTTTGCTCTTCTTCTTCCTATAAAAGGGAGGGAAAGCTCTTTTCCGAGCATAATATTTTTTAAAATTGTGAGATTGGGAAAAAGGGAATATTTCTGGTAAACAATGCCGCGATCAGGTGAAGGGAGTTGTATAGGCTTCCCTGTCATTAAAATTTTTCCTGATGAAGGTTGTTCCTGGCCAAGTATCAGCCGCAAGAGAGTCGATTTGCCGCATCCGCTGGGTCCCACGACTGTGCAGAATTCTCCTTTGCTCACGGCAAGATCGATGTCATCAAGAACAATTTTGTCATTATATCTTTTTTGCACGTCTTTAAGATAAAGAATATATTCGGTAGAATTATTCACGACCTTTGTTACACCTCTTTTTTTTCATGATACCACGGATACCGTATGGCCACCCATTTTTTTAGAATAAAATCTGCAATAAACGCTATTAATGTTATCCACACCACATATGTGATAATTATATCCATGGAAAGATACCGCCTCACAAGAAAGATTCTGTATCCAAGACCGCTTTGGGATGCTATTGCTTCAGATGCTATGAGAAAAAGCCAGCCTGCTCCAAGGGAGAGCCTGATGGTTTCGATAAGTTTTGGGATAAGTATGGGCATTACAACCCTGTAAATGACCCCTTTTTGTGAGGCTCCCAGAGTGAGGGCCTTGACTATTGTTTCAGTTGGTATTTGTTTTGCTGCCAGGTAAACATCCCTTGCTATCAGTGGAAATGTCCCAAGAAAAATCAGCATAATTTTTCCTGTTTCGCCCACCCCGCACAGAATGAATAAAATAGGTAAAATCGCAAGAGCCGGAATATTGGAGATAAATACAATAAAGGGGAGAATCAAGCCCCTTATTCCGGGCATCATCCCCATGTTGACACCTAAAATAAATCCTGAAGCGGCAGCCAGGGAAATTCCTGTAAAGAGGCGTTTTAAACTGGCGCATGTATCTTTTACTAAAAGAATATCTCCTGTTCTTTTATCTTTTGAAAATGCCGTTTTCTGTAGAGCTTTTCCTATATTAGATATGGAGGGAACCAATTTGTCATAGGGGTTCTCTTTGTGTCTGATATCAGATGTTATAATATAAATAATAACAATGAGCAGAAAAGGTAAAATCGCCAGTATGTACCGCAGCAATCTGGGGGGATCGGCATGAATACCCAGAAACCACGCCCCCTTTTTTTTCATTTTTTTCTCCAATTTTTTATTAGCAGTGTCCTCTGCCCTAAAATCTAAAAGAGAATCACGGAAACACGAAATACAATAACATTCAGATTTTCGTGTTTTCGTGATATTTTTTTTGGTTCCGGCTATGCCGGGTCAGGAAGATATAAAAAAAAATTTCTCTTTTTATAATTTGCCGTCGGCTGCCATTTGCATAAAAGAGG
>CAZNFB010000433.1:0-1956 GCA_964572105.1 uncultured Desulfobacteraceae bacterium | reverse complement strand
GGCTGGATGGTAATAAAAAGATTACCGTTGATCAAACCTGCAAAATGCATCTTTTCTTCATGCACAAAAAGATCTCCAGGGATTTCACCCCAGTCCGCCGTCATCTTTTCCCTGATGGATTGCGGAAGAGCCTCGTGCCATGGTTTAAACAATTCTTCCCCGGCGTGGGCTTCGGCCCTTTGTGCCATACGTTCGGGTGTCAGCCAACGCTGATCACAGGTCATCTTGTCCAGCAAATCCTTTGCCAGTTCATCTCCTGTTTCATAACTTCGGTCGACCTGATACCCCTCTTTTTGCATCCTGTCCAAAAGAAGCTTTACACTCTCAAAACTGTCCAAACCGGCAGCGCAGCCGATCCGGTCGTTTCTTGGTGGATAATGATGAAAAATTATTGCAATCCGTTTATCCTGATTTTCTATTTTACGCAATCTTGCCCAGTTTAAAGAAAGAGAAACCATTTTTTCGACCCGGTCCGGCACCGGCATATTTTTTGAAATCAGAGCGCCGGTGATGGAGTCAATCTCTTCTTCTTCCCGCGTGGCAACGGGCACGGTAATAAGCGCCCCGTCAAATTCAGGCTGTGCCACTGAATAGGAAACATCCATGGTTGATACCCCCTGCAGGCTCTCTTTCCACTCGGCATAAGAATTCATGGTGGTTATAGCCTGGATAAAAGGGACATTTAAGCGGGGCAGCAGATCTTTATACTCGGGCGCGGACAGAGTCAAAGAAAACATCATGGGGCTGATTAGAACATCAATGACAGATTTTCCGTTTTCCATGAAAAATTGTTCCACAACATAATCAGCGCCTAAATTGCCACGTTCAGCATCCTTATACCTGAGATGAAACACGCATATGACATTGGCGCCGCAGCGTTCTATCTCACGAATAATGGCGTTTATGTAAATCAGGTTGTCATTGAGCCAGTAGGATTGATAAAACCAGATGCCCACAGTAATCTTTTTGGGATCTATTTTTTGTTTTAGATACTCTTTTAAATCTGGAATTTTCTGAAAATCAGGATGATAAATCCCCTCCTGGGGAAGACTTTCCGGTGGATTGCATGAGACTTTATCCTGAAATAATAAAGTATGAAGATAGGAAAACAGATTGCAAAAATTCATCCGCCCACCGTGCATCAGGTAACGGTTCAAGGTATCCCATCTGTCCGTGCCGAAATCATGATCATACTCTTTTGCAGCAAAAAGGCCGTCTTCATCACTCCCCTGGGGATGAATATGCAACCAGGGTATTTTTTCTCCATGGTCTCTCTTTTCCGAAACAGCTTCCATCAAATCATCAAAGGCAGGGCAGGATTCCTTACCGCCATGAAGGACAAGCAAAACAACGTCGGAAGCAAGGGCATCTTTGACAAAGGCCTTTATACGTGATTCATCAAAAAGCTGCCGGCCTGTTCTGGCAATAACCCTGAGCTTTCCGCCCTGTTTTTCATATTGCCGAACACCTGCGCTCAAAGATGGGATTTCCATGGAATGAGCGCTAAAATAACAAAGGGTAAAAGCTTTCATTTAAAACTCCTTTACGTATTCTTCCCATAAGGTTTGATAAATTTCACATGCAGGACGTCCAGTTCGGACGTCGTTATAATACAGTCTGCCGGGACAAAATCCGGGAACAGGACAATCAGAATTGCCAGGAGGAAAAAACAGAAAAATATCTCCCATGGATACTTATGGGACTCCCATGAGCTATAGATTGTCACATAATTACACGATTTTAAAATTCGGCACAGGCCAGATAGAGGAAGGCGTATTATAATACCCCGACGACCGATAACGCAGTGAAATTATTTATGTGGCAAGTTATAGATTGTCACATAATAAATTTCACAAGGCCAGAGGGAGGAAGGCGTATTATAATACCCCGACGACCGATAACGCAGTGAAATTATTTATGTGGCAATCTATGCAAAAAAAAATCCCCGAATTGATA
>CAZNFB010000432.1:0-1959 GCA_964572105.1 uncultured Desulfobacteraceae bacterium | reverse complement strand
CTGATTGTGCTGATAATTGTGGCGACAACCTGGTGGAAAATTCTTGGTTTGGTATAGTAAATATTTTATTATGATGGTAAAAGTAGGACACTATGGAAAATGTTCGAATTCTTTTTATTGATGATGAAACCGCATTTCTCGATACAATCATCAAACGTATGAAAAAAAGAGGCTTTAACCCTAAGCGGGCCTCAAGCGGCAGTGACGGGCTGGCTATTCTTGAGAAAGAACCGATTGATGTAATCGTGTCAGATATCAGAATGCCGGGAATGGACGGCATAGATGTCCTTGGTGAAGTTAAAAAGAAATACCCAAAAGCAGAAGTTATACTCTTGACCGGTCACGCCACATCACATGACGGCGTGCTTGGAATCAAGGAAGGAGCCTTTGATTATTTAAGCAAGCCCATAGAGTTAGATCATCTGGTGAGCAAGATCAGACAGGCCTTTGACAAAATTCTTCGGGATGAGGAGAAGAAAAGGGAGACTGAATTCAGAATCAACATGGAACAGCAGATGATAGCCACAAAAAGGCTTGCCTCCTTAGGCACCCTGGCCGCCGGAGTTGCCCATGAAATTAATAATCCCCTGGCTATTATTAATGAGTCAACTGGGTGGATGAAACTGATTCTTGAAAAAAAAGAGCTTGCGGACATGCCGCGCAAAGCCGATTTTAAAATGGCTCTTGGGAAGATAAATAATGCAGTGGAAAGGGCAAGGATAATTACCCATCAGCTCCTGGGTATTGTCAGAAAAGATAATGCGGTTTTAGCGGAAGTAAATGTCAGAGATTTTCTTGATGAAATTATTCAGATGGCGGGCGTGGAGATCAAGAGCAAGGATATAAAAATAATAAAACATATTGATGATACCCTTAAAACTGTCTGGATTGATCCGCACCAGGTAAGGCAGATTCTCATTAATCTTGTAACCAATGCTGTTCATGCAACCCCCGGCGAAGGAAAAATTTTTATAGCTATTGAAGATTCCGGCGAAGATATTCTCTTTATCATAAAAGATACTGGTGAAGGTATACCTAAAGAAAATCTGGAAAAGATATTTGAACCATTTTTTACTACCAAAAGTCCTGGAAACGGTACAGGCCTTGGGCTCTTTATTATCAAGGGAATTATAGAAAAACTTGGCGGGGAAATAGATGTGGGCAGCAGGATTGGCGTTGGAACCACCTTTTGTATTACATTCCCGAAGCAACTGAATTTAAAAATGAATTTATAAGCAAAGCAATATTTTAGCAGCCGAGCAGCAAAGGAGAAAACATATCATGATCAAAATACCAGCCAGGATACTGGTAGTCGATGATGAAGTAGATTTTGCAGAAATGCTTTCTTTAAGGTTAAAAGAGGTTGGCGAATTCGTCATGTCCGTCCATAACGGTCATGATTGCCTGAAAACCCTGGAGGAAAAAGATAATATTGATGTTATTATTCTCGACATAAAAATGCCTGGAATGGACGGCATTGAAGTCTTAAAAGAGATTAAGAAAAAATTTCCCCTGGTGGAAGTTATTATGCTTACGGGTCACGGCAGCGCAGAAACCGCTGTGGAAGGGATGAAGTTAGGCGCTTATGATTATTTGATGAAACCCGCTGATTTCACTGATCTTGCGGCAAAACTTGAAGGAGCCAGAAAAAGACATGATGAGCACAAAGAGCGGATAAGAGTGGCCGAGCTAAAGCTTCTTTTGCGTAAAACAGGAGAATTTTAAAAAAATTGGGAACGCATACAGATATTTATATAGATGTTCAGATAATAAATTTCATGAACCCAGATGGCGAAACTGAGCTATGGTGAAATTTAAAAAATTCTGGCTGTTTGAGCGCAGCGAGTTTCAGAGGTTTTTAAATTTTATTATAGCTCAGTTTATTGCTGAAATTCGATCAGGTTCTGAAATTATTTATATAACCATCTATATCTTCGCTCCCAGGCTCTGCAAAGTGAG
>CAZNFB010000431.1:0-1993 GCA_964572105.1 uncultured Desulfobacteraceae bacterium | reverse complement strand
AGTGAGGGACGCTTCGGATATTTTATACCACCGCAGCAACTTACCCGTCAACCAGTCATTTGCACAACACATGGTTAGGAACCCCCACAAGTATAAATAGTTATGAATTTATTTTTTTGCAACGCCATTATTGAAAATCAAGTACTGCGTATGGCGTGATACAATAAAAAAAAACATATAAAATGCACAGTTTTTAAATACCCAGCATGCCCTGTCAGGCACAACAAAATATGAAAATGAGATAGCGTTTAATGGCACTTTATAAATCAGTAGAATTCCTTAATTCATAATTCACAATTCATCATTTTCATATAAACGTTGCAGACTTATAACCTTATAATCAGCCAGGATAATTATGCAAAAAGCAAAATGTATTATTACAATCATTTTTTTTATGTCTTTAAATTTTCAAATGTTTGAGCAGGTTAAGGAGATAAAAAAATGAAAAAATTTACTCTGCCCGTTTTGTTGTTTTTTTTTATATTTGCTATACCTTCTTCCGGTTTTGGAGAGGGAAAAAAAGAAGGGGTCTTTAAGTTGGAAGACATCACAGTTAAGGGTGAGGCCATGCACAATAATGACATGCCCTTTACAGTGAATATAATCGGTGCTGAACAAATCGAAGATCTAAATCTTCACAGGCCGTTGGACATACTGGAGGAAGTGCCGGGCGTTGAAATTGGAAATTACAATCAGGGAGGAGTTGCCAATGTTTTTTCCATAAGAGGATTCACCGGGGCAGGTCATGGGAGTGACGCCGCCATATATGTAGATGGCATTCCCTTGAATGAAGGAGAATCTCATGCTGACGGGTATGCGGATGCAAATGTTTTGATTCCCCTGGAACTTGAAAAACTGGAAGTTCATAAAGGGCCTTCATCTGCTCTTTTTGGTAATTTCGCCCGTGGAGGCACACTCTCCTTCCTTACCAGGAAAAGAGGCGTTTATAACAAAATAAAAACTGAATACGGCTCTAATGATACTTTTGATGCACAAGGAGCATTCGGTATCAAATTTGGTTCTTCTTTGTATAATAATACTGCCTTTCAGTATTACAAAACAGACGGATATCAGAATAACTCGGAATGGATTAAAACAAATTTTTCTACCAGTTTTTCATGTGATCTTACGGAAAAGCTTGATGCCGGCATCTCTTTTCGTTTCCACGGGTCGGATTGGGATGCCCCCGGCTACATTCCGGAAGAGCAATTTAAAAGTGAGAGCAGATCCCGGCATCAGGCTGTCAATGCTGAAGATGACGGAGGGGAAAAAGAATTCTCTTCGCAAAAATTGGACTTAGGTTATAATTTTACAAAAAATTTCCGGCTTCTTTATTGGGCATATTCAACTCAGCAGGATTTTACACGGTTTGCAAAATTTGGGTATGCTGCCGGGGGGCAGACTGAAAGAAATTATGACCGAACGGTTTACGGCACAGGAACAAGTTTGAATTTTGATGGAAATTTGGGCGCTTTTCCAATGAATGGCGTCCTGGGGTTGGAGTATTATTATGAAGAGACTGACTGGAAACGATGGAATACAAATAACAGGGCAAGATTAGAGCAAAGTCAGGATAGAAAATTCAATATAGAAACAGCCTCCTTGTTTATGCAGGCGGGTATGGAGTTTTCCCGATATTTTCGTCCCCAGATAGGATTGCGCTATGACGATTTCGACGGTGATTATGATAATCGAGACCCGGGTGAATCAAGCTTTGACCGCGACATGCAAAATTATGATAATATAAGTCCCAAGATCGGATTCCGTTCCCTGGTTTTGGACTCTTTGGATTTTAGAGCCGGTTATTCTGAAGGATTTGCTTTGCCGGATGGAGAAGCAAAATATGACCCAACGGTTAGCCTAGATCCTGTGGAGATCAGGCAGTACGAAACCGGATTAACATTTACGCCCATCGACATGTTGTGGGTAGATCTGGCCGTATTTATTATAGATACAGATAATGAAATACAGGAAGATCCAATAGGTTCTGATT
>CAZNFB010000430.1:0-2013 GCA_964572105.1 uncultured Desulfobacteraceae bacterium | reverse complement strand
CATCTATAGAGCCTGTTTAACAATAATGTCTACAGAGCAAGAGTCAAGAGATTATAGACTTTTGAATTATATTCAGACCTAAATGGCAATATCCAAAAAAACTGTTTATGAATTTAGATATTCAATAATTTAATAAAAATCTATTTTAAATATTAATTGTATGTTAATAGATAAACAGGTTTAAACAGCTCTTTTATATCTGTTTAAAAAATTTTTATTTTTATAAACATATTGAATTATTATTATTAAAAAAGCTATGAAAAAAATTATATTAGTAATATTTTGTTTACTTATCTCTTGTTCAACTTCCCATGCTTCTTCAGCCATTAAGTGGCATTCCTATGAAGAAGGAATGAGTAACGCCAAAAAAAATGGGAAGAAAATATTTTTACATTTTTGGGCACCCTGGTGTGGCTATTGCGGAAAAATGAAAAATAAAACATTCAATAATCCCCAGGTAAGTGATTATTTAAATACAAAGTTCATATCTATTAAGATCAATACAGATAAAGAAAAAAAAATAGCATTAAAGTATTACGTCAAAGGGCTTCCTGATAGTTGGTTTCTTACAAAAAAAGGTGAAAAAATAGGTAATTTACCAGGTTATATACCCCCTGAAAAATTTCTTCCAATGCTAAAATACATTTTAACTGACAGTTATAAAAGTATGAATTATAAAAAATTTTTAAAAACAAAAAAATGAAGCACAAAATTTATATGTTCTGCGCAATCCTTGCTCAATTAATTACGTGTCTGCTCATAAAAAGACCTTTTAATCAACCTGATAGTTGTTAACAAAATCACTAATCCTGTCATTGCACATAAAAGCGAAGGTATCCATGTATAACTCTGATATTCCGGTCTTTCACAGGCAGCGATAATACCTATAATGCTGAATATAAAGATAAAAAGCAAAAAAAATATAAACAGGATACAGGTTATTTTTGTATCGTACCAGGGGACAACTACTTTTTTAAATAATGGTGTTTTATGAATAAACATAATCATAATTTTGTAGAAACATATAAAGGGCTTGTTGGATTTGGCTATGACAGAGAAACAGATGAAAATACTGTTGAATATTATCTCCAAAAATTTTCAGATGATCAGCTTATGGAGATAATAAAGAAAAAATTTTCAGATGATGAACTTTCCGAAATATTTTTTTTAATCTCAAAACTTTTGCAAAACCACTTGTCAGAACAAGAATATCATAAACTTTTTTTAAAAGACGACTCCCATGGGGATTAATTTGTTTTATTTTTTAAATAAAACGGCTTCCATTTTTTTGCATTATTTCAAAGGCCTCCTCAGGCAAGCCTGCTCCCTGAACGATTTTTTTTGCCATTTCTGCGTCAATTAAATCCCCGGGACCGTGCGCATCTGTATTTATAATAAGTTGAGCACCTGTTTTTTGCGCTATTCTCGCAACATGACCATTAGTTAATGAATGCCCTTTTCTTGCAGATATTTCCAATAAAATATTATTTTCTTTTGCTTTTAGAGCTTCATCTTCTGTAATAAGACCCGGATGAGCAAGTATATCAATATCTGCATTTAACGCAGCATTATTTGTCCCAGGAGCAACCGGTTCTACAATGGTCTCTCCATGCACTATTATTATTTTTGCTCCCAATATGCGTGCTCTGTTGGCATTATATGCTATTAACGGAGGCGGGATGTGTGTAATCTCTATTCCAGGAATAATTTTAATATTGCCAAGAACGGCATTGAGTTCTTTTGCGATGCGAGCTATCCTCGGAACAATAAAATCTATATTGGAGGAATCCCCATGGTCTGTAATTCCTATAGCTTTTATGCCGATAAATTCTGCACGCCTCACAAGTTCTGCAGGGACAAGTTCCCCATCACTAAAAAGTGAATGCGTATGAAGGTCTATCATTATTTTGTTTTATCCATCTTTTCTATATTTTCTGTAATGCCCGGTTAAAAGCTTCCATAGATGATCAGGTAATAACCTTATTTTAAAATTTTGCACAAGGCCAGAGGGAG
>CAZNFB010000429.1:0-2036 GCA_964572105.1 uncultured Desulfobacteraceae bacterium | reverse complement strand
CTTAAATCGGCAATGCTGGATAGTTGGCATTTTTTCGGAAAAAGAGCTGAGGGCATTAATAGTCGATAACAGATTTCAGCATGACAAAATTGTTTTCTTCTGCGGCATCAAGATTCTGTTGAAGGGTTTTTACTGCTGGGGGTATATATTGCTCAAACCATTTTTTTGACTTTACCCGGACAAGATAGCCAAAGGCTCCTAAAATTTGCAGGTTTCTTGCTATTGAACAGTATTTTTGGGTGATGCGGAATTTGTTTTCATCAAAGTTTATGAAATTTGTGAGTTTTTGGATTGCATAGTCAAGAAGATCATTCTGGATATTGCTGGGGAGATTAACATAGGGATCTATAAGTAATGATGCCAAATCATATTGAATGGGACCGATTCTTCCCCCTTGAAAATCTATAAAATAGAAAGTTTTGTTTTTGACCATGATGTTGCGTGATTGCATATCCCTGTGCATAAAACCGATAATTGGATATTGGAGAGCTTTATTTGCGATAAATTCAAATTCCGAGATAAAATCTTCGTAATCTACTCCCATATCAAGGTATTTGTTCAGAAAAGAGACGACAAAATAGCGACATTCTTTTTCCAGAATGAGGTTCATGTCGTAAAATGGAGACTGATGCGTCCATGCAGTTTTGAAACCTTTCCCTGCCGAGATATTCATTTTAATAATATTGTCTATTATCCTTTTGTATGATCTCAGGATGCCGGCCTTGTCTTTATCTGCTATATCTGTATGAAGGTTAATATCCCCCAGGTCTTCCATGAAAACCAGACCTGAAAATGTGTCGTGGAGATAAATTTCAGGGACAGGTATTCCCTGGGAGTAAAGATGCCGGCCTATAAGAATAAATGAATCAGTTTCTGAGATTTCATCGCTGCATTTTATTCCATGGTCTGCCATAATAAGGCTTTTTTCTGTGGAATAAAATCTGTACCATTTTCTGTCTGATCCGTCACCTGGAAGCCTTGTTTTTACAATTTGATGATTTAACTTGTCCGGATTTATTTTTTCAAAAGTTTTTTCTGCCATATCTTCCATGGCAGCATTTCTGTAACTTTCGGGGGTTCCTATGTCTTTAAAACATTGCCGGTTTATTACAAAGGCTTTTATCCTTTTATTTTCGGCAAGCATGTCAATATAGATATCAATGATATCGGAAAATTCATTTTCTGGAATTAAATTGAATATCTCAGGGTCAATAATATGGATACCTGTAAAGGCAAGCTTTTTGATTGGGTTGGAACAATTTTTCAGAATTTTTTTACGGAAACCGATAATAAATTCCTTTTTGTTCAGTGATACTTTGTTGAATTCAGGGTAATCACACAGAGCAAGTGTTACCGGATGATTATGCCCCATATGAAAATCATAAACATTTTTAAGGTTTATATCTGTCATAATATCACTGTTTATGACAAGAAAGGGTTTTTTCCCAAAAAAATTCTCTGAATTTTTTATTCCACCCCCTGTCCCCAGGATTGTCGGCTCATATTGGGTATGCACCGGAATTGCATAGTGCTGAGTTTGAATAAAGGCTTCTATCTTTTCGTGCAAATGGTGGGTATTGATCATAACCTCTTTGCATCCAAAATCTTCCAGTTTGCGAATGATAGTATCAATAATTGGTCGGCCTGATATGGTGAATAAAGGTTTGGGTGTCTGCTGTGTAAAGGGAAAAAGCCGCGTGCCCAGGCCTGCGGCAAGTATTAATGCTTTCATGCTTGGACCTTATTGTTTTGCAATTATTTAGTACCTTACTCTTGAACTTCTGTCATAAAAACAAGAAAATTATAATGAAAACTTAGCTACAAATTTTGTAGATGATCAACTTGATATCTGTAAATACAATGAGTTTGGCTGGGGTAGGGGCAGAATCCATTTCTGCCCCTGTATTTTGGCGGATATGGAATCCGTCCCTACGGACAGGGCGGATATGGAATCCGCCCCTACTTGGGTTGCGGGCAAAAACCGCCTTAGTTGATATGTGTCGCAAAGTGCCTGAACAAAAAATTATAGTTTTCGT
>CAZNFB010000428.1:0-2043 GCA_964572105.1 uncultured Desulfobacteraceae bacterium | reverse complement strand
GGCAGGCGCCTCAACACTTAAAATTGCGAACTTATTTCGTCCCCGTTCCTAAGTTTATTGGTAGATGGATTACAGAGTAGGTTTAACAAAAATGTAACTATTCAGCAAAACAACAGGGCTTCCGACCTCAATTTTAAAAAAAACGTAACTATTCAGCGTCGCTGATTTAAGATACGCAGCAGGCATGATCTGATTAAAACAATTGAAATTATTTGAATATTTAAGGCCGTCCCCCGTTTTCTCCTTGCAGTATCATGCATTTGTTCCAGTTTTGGAAAACAGATTGTTTTTTGTGTTAACTGTTTGATCCGTTGCCAAAATTTCAGAAAGGGCGGACGGTATTTGATTTATAATCTCGGTAATCTGGGTGGCGGGTGTAGGGTTTGCCTTATATCCTGCCAGTCTGTTTACTTTTGCTGCTGTAATTGCGGCCTCTCTGATTTCCATTCCTGATTCAAGAAGTGCTGCAACAATCCCGGTGAGAGTATCTCCGGTTCCTCCAATAGCCTCCATGGCCTCTTTTATATGGATTTTAACAGTATCAAGGATACCTTCATGGTCTGCAAGGTAATCCTCTTTTCCCTTTACAAGGAGATATCTGGCTGCATTTTTATTGTCGTATGCTCTTTTGATTAATTCATCTGCACGGTTTTCTTCGTGGAGTATGAAACCCCGGGTATAAAACGGATGGGGAGCTTTTTCGTCTGCAAGAAAGGCCATTTCTCCAATGTCAGGTGTGAAAAGGTCATAGGCTTCGGCCTGGCCGCTCATTTTGGCCGCATACATAAAACCTGCATCTGCTATTAAAAGAGGCCGTTTTGCCATATCGTTTATTGCAAAAAGTACTTTGTTATGCCAATCCACGTCCGGCTGAAGGTAATGAAAGGCAATTGTGGTGAAACCGGAGCCGCCAATCTCCCTGACAAGGGATTCATAGATACTCCGGCTCCCTTCTCCAAGGCCGATATCTCCTGCAAGACAGGCGGAAGGCAAGTCTTGGCCAAGGAATTCAGAGGTCTTTACAGCAGCGGCGATCAAGGCGGTGGTCCCTCTGTTTACAAGGGCAGATCTATCCTGGATACAGATCGTTTTATTTTCAAGAAACACCTCACCTTTTACCAGGGGAAAGGCAATATCAGGAATAGTCCCTATTATTGCAAGCATATGCGTTTCATCTCATCGCAGGCCAGTTGAAGTGCATAACCACATAAGGTATGCCCTATTTCATTGGGGCCCGGAGCTCCTTTAAGGGATTTTCCCACCATTTCACCGGCAAGATAGGGGACATCCGGGCAGCCGCCCCCGGAAATATTTACAATGGTGAGTTTTTTTTTATCAACGGTCAATTTCATATTAGCTGCCCGGACCATAAGGTACTTGCCGAAATCTTTTATCTGAAACAGGTCAACGGGCTGTAAAAGGGGATTGTCAACAGGTACAACTTTTATTGGTGAGACATCCGCCTTTTTAAGCACTCTGAGTATGTTCAACTCTTCGATCAAGGGAAACTCAATCACCAGGTCACACCCCGTTCTTATCTCGGGGGGCGGCCCCATCACCTTGATCCGACGTCCAGTTTTTTTCAGAATATTTTCCGCCCTGATTACCTCGCTGGTATTTTCAAAAACCAGGATTCCACGAACCTGAAGATGCTGTTTATCGGGTGATTTTAAAGGACTCCCCCTGAAAAAATTTAAAAAGCCCAATTCTTTAATCCTTTATGATGGTAATCTGGTACCCATCATCCTCTTTTTGAATATTTTTTACCTGCCACCCCTGGCTATCTGCTGCTCGTCCTACATTTTCCCTGGCTGTATCTGTATCCACCAGAATAAGGATTTCTCCTGAAATTTGTTTTTTGATTTCATTTATGGTTAGAATAACCGGCTGGGGGCATGATAACCCTCTGGCATCAATGACTTTACTCATTATTGAGTCCTTTTTGATTAAGGGGTTCGCTCAAAATGTAAAGTTATTTTTGAGCGAGTCCTAAGGAACGAGGACGAAATAACTTGGTATTTTAAGCGTCGATCCATCCTGCCT
>CAZNFB010000427.1:0-2047 GCA_964572105.1 uncultured Desulfobacteraceae bacterium | reverse complement strand
AATAAATTTCACTTTGGCCTGCCCCAGGAAGGCGCATGCAACATCCCTGCGACCGATAACATGGTGGAATCATTTATATAAACATCTATACGTAGGTTTACCACAGCCGGTTAATCAATCAAGACGATAATTAGGGGCTTCCTTGGTAATAATAACATCATGCACATGGCTTTCACGCAGGCCCGCCGCACTCATCTTTATAAACCTGGCTTTTTCCCTTAAATCATCAATTGTCCTGCATCCCACATATCCCATTCCGGCTTTTAATCCACCAACAAGCTGCTGTATATTAGCAGCAAGGGTTCCCTTATATGGTACCCGCCCCTCGATTCCTTCGGGTACAAGTTTGCTGGCATCTGTTACATCATCCTGATAATATCTGTCCCTGCTCCCTTTTTTCATGGCACTAAGCGATCCCATGCCCCTGTAAACTTTGTAACTGCGCCCCTGGAAAATAATTACTTCTCCCGGACTCTCCTCTGTACCGGCAAAAAGCCCCCCGATCATTACACAATGGGCTCCAGCACCTATTGCTTTTGTAATATCACCCGAATATTTAATCCCGCCATCTGCAATTATAGGAACACCGGTTCTGTTGGATATGGACTTGCAATTCATAATTGCAGTAATCTGGGGGACACCCACCCCCGCCACAATTCTTGTTGTGCATATGGATCCCGGTCCTACTCCAATTTTAACTCCGTCGGCCCCTGCATTAATAAGATCTTCTGCACCTTTTCCTATGGCCACATTCCCTGCAATAAGTTCTATATCTCCAAAAGTATCCTTTAATTTTTCAATGGAAAGAAGAACATTTTTAGAATGCCCATGGGCTGAATCTATGAGCAAAACATCTGCTCCGGCATCTAAAAGTGCCTCGGCACGTTCAAGCATATCAACGCCTACGCCCAGTGCAGCACCCACCCGCAACCTTCCATGGGAATCTTTACATGCATTTGGATACTTTTTTATTTTTTCAATATCCTTTACTGTAATAAGTCCAGACAATCTTTTTTCATTATCAATCACAAGAAGCTTTTCAATACGGTGTTCATGGAGAAGTTTTTTCGATTCTTCCAGGGAGGTACCTTCGGGAACAGTAATAAGGTTATCTTTCGTCATAACTGTATCGACTGTCTCTGAATAATCTGTTTTAAAACGAAGATCCCTGTTTGTCACAATCCCAAGCAACTGATCCCCCCTTGTCACAGGAAGTCCTGAAATCCTGTACTGATTCATCAGGTTTAAGACTTCAGAAATTTTTTGATCAGGAGAAATTGTAACTGGATTTGCTATCATACCGCTTTCCGATTTTTTGACTTTATCAACCTCCAGAGCCTGATTTTTGATACTCATATTTCTATGAACAAAACCGATGCCTCCTTCCCGGGCAATATTTATAGCAACATCAGCCTCTGTCACTGTATCCATGGCAGCACTGACAAGGGGGATGTTTAATGAAATATTTTTTGTCAGCCGTGTGGATGTATTTACATCTTTGGGCAGTACCTCAGAATAACTTGGAATAAGCAAAACATCGTCAAAAGAAAACGATTCTTCAGGCGGCATACTTGTCATATGGAACCTCTTAAATTTATACCTAAAATAATTAATAATGATAAAAAATGGAGTTAAAATATCAAATAGCCTCATATTTAGCAAAACATTTCTATCCGGTTACCAAGAATTTTATTAACTATTCAGACAAATTTTTAAAACCCATATAAGTAATTAAAAAAACGTAACTATTCAGCGTCACTGATTTAAAATACGCAGCAGTTATACTCTGAGATTAAAATATTTGTTAAATTGTGAATTTTATGGTCATCCAATTTTCATTGCAACATCCTTCTTTTTGAACTAATAATGTAATCGGATGCAAACACTTTTAACGACTTAAACCAAAGGAAATTCTATAATATGACCAAGAACATCATGCTGATAGCGCTGCTTATTTGCTCCCCGCTCTTGCCAACCGTTAACCTTGGCCTTGGGCAGCCTCTCAATGAAAAAACTACGTATGTCGGAGCCAGCAAATGTAAACAAT
>CAZNFB010000426.1:0-2055 GCA_964572105.1 uncultured Desulfobacteraceae bacterium | reverse complement strand
ACGTTTTGAGCAAGTTGACAAACGCTTTGAGCAGGTTGACAAACGCTTTGAGCAAGTCGACAAGCGCTTTGAACAGATGTTTAATCTTGTTTTAGCTCTCTTTGGCTCCTTAATGGGATTGATAATTGCGGTTCTCGGTTATTCAGTATGGGATAGAAGGACATTGACTAAAAAAGTTTCAAATAGAGTAGAAAAAGTTGAGCAAGAGCTTGATATCAAAAATATCGAAGGCTCCAGAATAGATCGTTTGATTGATGCATTAAAAGATCTTTCAAAAAATGATTACAAACTTGCTGAAGTTCTACGCAGCTTTAACCTCTTGTAGGTTACGCCTGTTATATGTGATGATTATAGCCTGAAATGTTAACATGGTTTACCCCAAATGGGAGTCTCAAAAACTTGACTTTTATTTTGTTTTGTTATAAATTTAACAAAAATATGTATTTAAAAGGGGATTTAAATGTTTAGTGGAATAAGTATATGGGAACTTTCAATAATTCTTGTTATTGTTTTGATTATATTCGGAGCAGGGAAATTGCCTGAAATAGGATCCGGCATAGGAAAAGCTATTAAAAATTTTAAAAGTGCGACAACCGAGCCTGAGGATAAACCTGCTGACAAGATTGAAAAAAACAGCGAGTGATTTTTAAAACATATTCTTTATCAAGAGACCTTTGCAAAGCAACCTTTTGCAAAGGTCTTTTTGATTATTCCATAGATGTTCAGATAATAACCCTGTTTTAAAATTTGGCACAAGGCCAGAGGGAGGAAGGCGTATTATAATACGCAGGCGGCCGATAGCGCAGTGAAATTATTTGTCTGAACATCTATATGTTTTTCCAGAGATATGGATCGGTGTTAGTTAAAGACATCATTCTTTTTGAACTCTTCGTAATCATTTTCTGAATAACCGAGTTTTAATATTACATCTTTTGTATGGGTTCCTGTGGGGTCACCTATCTTGTTATATTCCGGCTTTGCTTCAGAAAAAGTAATTGGAGTGGCAACCTGTTTTATTTTGGTGCCGTCGGGGGCATTAAGTTCCACAATCATTTCTCTTTCTAATGTATGCGGATCTTTTGCAGCCTCATCAAGGGATAATACAGGTTCAAAACAGGCGTCTACATTTTTAAATTCTTTTGTCCATTCATCCCGTGTTTTTGATTTTAATATCTTTCGGACTCTTTCTTTTTCAGCGGGGAGATTCTTCGGGGCAACACCCTGGGAAATCAGATCTTCACATCCTATGGTTTCACAGAAAGCTTTAAAAAATTGTGGTTCAAGACCTCCAAAGCTTATATATTTTCCGTCTTTAGTCTCATAAAAATCATAAAGAGTCCCACCGTTTATGAGTCCGTTTTCCCTTCCAGGCTCTGGTCCTCCAGCAAGAAAACTTGCTCCTGCTATGGCATTAAAGGCTATTACTCCATCGGCCATTGATATATCGATATATTGTCCCTTACCTGTATTATTTCTGTTAATTACAGCTGAAAGGATTCCTATTATTGCATTGTTTGAACCTGAACCAACATCGGCAATCTGCATTCCTGTAAGTGAAGGCCCCGATTCTTTATGACCGGAATGGGCCATCAGACCTGAGCGGGCAATGTAATTAATGTCATGGCCTGCGTTCATGCTAACGGGGCCGGTCTGGCCGTATCCTGTAATGGAGCAGTAGATTATGGCCGGATTGATTTTTTTCATGCCGGAATAGTCAAGGCCAAATTTTTCCATTACACCTGGGCGGAACTGTTCAAGAACAATATCATACTCTTTGATAAGCTGGTGTACAATTTTTAAGGCCTGCTGATCTTTCAGGTTTAATGTCATTGTCTGTTTGCCCCGTCCCAGCCAGGCTGTGGTGGCAGAAAGTTTTGTGCCGGGTATAAATGGGGGAAAGAGTTCGGCCAGATCGACCCTGCTCCCAGAGGAAACTCTTAAAACATCAGCGCCAAGATCAGCTAAAACCATCGAGGCATACGGCCCGGGTAATAGAGTTGAAAAATCAAGAACTTTTAAACCAGTTAAAGGTCCTGCCATAATTATCTCCTTTTA
>CAZNFB010000425.1:0-2060 GCA_964572105.1 uncultured Desulfobacteraceae bacterium | reverse complement strand
ACAGGAAATGTTTTTTGATGAAGAATTTACTGAACTTGATGAAAAATATGATAATTTCACCTACAGGGTGGCATTATCTGATCCCCAGCCGGAAGATAACTGGAATGGGCTTAAGGGCTTTATTCATCAGTCCCTTTGCGATAATTATTTAAAGGATCATGATGATCCCGGAGAGATTGAGTACTACCTTTGCGGACCACCACCCATGATAGATGCAGTAATCAGATCATTGGATGATTTGGGGGTTGAGCCGGATATGATTCATTATGATAAATTTTGATCAGGTTAATACCTTTTTTCCTGATAATTTTTTTTGGTTCCGACTATGCCGGGTTTGGGTTTATAAATTAGCTCCCAAAAATAATATTCCGAGTGTCATCAACAATAAACCGGCAAATACTTCAATGCCATATTCAATAAAACCTGCCCGCTTACTATTTTTTGAAATTGCGGTGAGTGAGGCGGCTTTTCCTGATATGGTGATTAATACAACAATGGATACGGTGAGTGCCATTCCCATTGAAATGGTTATCCCTAATATTATACCAAGGGTAATTAAATTCATTGATAATGCAAACAGCATAACCATTACAACTCCAGGGCAGGGAATACTGCCGACAACAAAGGCTAACAAAACAGGATTAGTATATTTCCCGAATTTAAAAGTTTCATGTGCGTGCTGTTTTTGATTATGTTTTTTTATCAATTTGTAAATACTGTGTATAAAAATTCCAAGGCCAAAACAGGTAATGATGCCATAACTGACAATCTGGGTCATGTTTGTGACTGTTTCAAGGTTTTTGACAATGTTTGTTTTTAGAATAAGGCGTATAACAAGTACGAAAACAATACCTGAAGCCCCGTGAAACAGAGCCATGCAATTACTAAACAGCATACCCCGGATATATGAAGGCCGTTGTGATAATACGTAAGATAAGGCAATGGCTTTACCATGCCCCGGACCGACAGCATGGATGATTCCGTATGCGAATGCGGCCATAATAAGCAACAATAATGGTTTTATGCTGCCTGTTGATTCAGCTTGCCGAACAAGTGAAGACATTTTTTCTTTTAATTTATGCTGCCATATAATTATTTTTACGAATAATTTATTGCTGATAACAGGCATGGGTGCGGCATGCTGATTTTCCGATTTTGCTGTAAAAGGATTTTGGGCATTTGCCAAAGGGGCAAACAAAAAAAACGATAATAGAATTAAAAAAATTACAGACTGTTTCATTGTTTTGTAGAAAAATCTAAAAATAGTGCCCATGGGTTGATCTGCCCATAGTATATTAATGTTGACTTATCTTCCTTAATAGCCGTTTTCACGTTAAAGGATTCAGCATTATCTAATGATACTGGACCATTATTCGCAAAAAAAATAACACTGTAATATGATGGATCATATGAAGCAATACAAACATGTTTAAGGTTGCTTGTGGCTGTAACATGACAAGGAATAAAAAATTTATAAATTAATTTGTTATTATGCAGCTCAGCTGAAAAATTTTGAATAAATTTAACATCAAAAGATTTTTTGCCAATTTTTATAAAAGTAAAATAATTTTGGTCGAATAAATATGAAAAAGCCTCTTTTTTTATTAGTGCTACTTCATTTTTTTCTAAAACTTTGTTCTGGTTTTTATCATAATCTCCAGCTATCATGCTGGTAAACATATCATCAAATGTCCAGTGAATGTTGATGCCTGCAAGACCCTGATCATCAAAAACTATTTTGATCCTTTGAGCAATAAAGACATGTGGGTGTGACAAAGCAGCACTGCAAAATATCATTAGAAAGATGATGGGTGCGGTCGATATAATAACAGCTTTGAAGCCCTTATAGATCTTTTCGTTTATGGTGGTGAGTTTTTTTTGCATTAGAAATACCTCCTTAATCCACTGCACGTAAATCCACTACACGTATATTATACGTACAACTTTTTTATGTCAAGAATCCAGAGGGGGACAGTCACGATGACGTCAAAGTCAGCATGGGATATTTAGGAACGAGGACGAAATAACTTGGTATTTTAAGCGTCGATCCATCCTGCCTG
>CAZNFB010000424.1:0-2066 GCA_964572105.1 uncultured Desulfobacteraceae bacterium | reverse complement strand
ATGCTGTATAATCAGCGCATAAGCTTATATTAAACCGATTGGAGGAGGAATTAAATGTGTAAATGGGAAGTTTCGCTGGGTGGGTGTCTAACAAAGTTAGTTACCGCAAAATTACATCAGCAAGCAAAAAAATTGTGCAAAGAGGTTATAAAATGAAAGTAATTGTAGACAGATATAGATTACGAATTATCCCGGATGATGCAGATTGCAGAGATGAGGCCTATATCGAAGAAGTCCTGGGGCTTACTAAGCCGGGGGATTCAATAAAATTAACAAGAAAAAATGTAATCGGGATGACCCGTATTGCTTATCTTGAAACCGAGGAGGAATTAAAATGCCATATAAAATAAATTGGGAAGAAGAAATAGTCCAGCCATATAACGAAAAATACGGCACAAATTTCAGTACAGGTGGTGGACTGGTCGCTAATATGAGGTACTCTCAGAGATTGGTTTGGCGGAAGATTGAGAAAATTCTAGGAGTATCAAAAGAAGCGGCAATGAATGTTCTTAAGCGGTCAGAGGTTTATATCCCTGAAAGAAAAATTTGCAGGGAGGGTTTGAAAAAACAGTTATTGGCTATACCTTCAGAAGAATTAGCAGTTATGACAATTGCCGAAATACGAAAAAAGATACCAGGTTTTCGGCTTAGGAGCTACTATGCTCAGCTACAAGAAAATAGTTTGAAGTACAAAAGAAGGCGGATTTGTCTTTAATGAAATAGAGCAACGCATAACCAGTCATTGAATTCGGACGGAGAAAGGAATTAAAATAATGAAACATGAAAGATTTAACAAAATGGCATGGGTTTTTAGGAAAGATTTTACAGCAGCACTGGCAAAATGTTTAGTAAGGCAATCTCCGTATCCGGTACCGGATAATCTTGAAAATATCCTTGCCGATTTTCACAACAAAGTCCCTTATAACTTCGACAAGAATGACATGGCGGAAGTGAATTTTATGACTATGACGCAAAAACTAAACACGATTTTTGAGTCCATGCCAGACGTCATGGCTTTGAATGAACGGAAAAATGGTAGAGAGGGCTATGGTTTTTCAAGCCGGTTTAGCAAAGACCCTGAACCTGATGATGATTTTATTGATATTATGGCCGTGGCTCAGAATATTACTTGTGAATTTGCCGACAGGGTAGATGCACAGTGTTGGCTCGATAGGAAAAAAGTGTAACCAGCCGCTGGACTTTGATGGCAAGGAGCCGTTGCAGACCAGCTAAATCGTTATACGGCTATTAAAATGAGACAATTATCTTTACTTAAAAATGATGTTTTGCCAAGCGATATTGTTTACACTCCTGATAATATTGCATTAGACATAATTAGTTTCTTTAAACCAACGGGTAAATGTTTAGACCCATGCAGGGGGGATTCGGCTTTTTATAAATATTTACCCAGCGGGTCAGAGTGGTGTGAAATTGCTGACGACCGGGATTTTTTTAACTATAACAAAAGTATTGATTGGATAGTCGGGAACCCCCCTTACAGTATTTTTGCTGATTTTTTGTCTCACAGTTTCAAACTATCGAGCAATGTAGTGTATATTGTGCCGACTAACAAAATATTTCAATCATTCAAAATAATGGACAAAATAGAGAATTATGGTGGAATAAAAGCTATTTTGGTTTATGGCGGTGGCCAGCGCGTGGGGTTTCCCTTCGGGTTTTCCGTGGGTGCTTTCCATTTTCAAAAAGATTTTAAGTTAAATACTAAAATAGTTTTCCGCCGCATAACAAGCCGTTGCAAATGACGCCGAAAGCAGGCGCATTTGAACTTAATCGTTATATTTTTTTTCACTAAGCCTGATGAGGTTTTAGGAACCGAAACCGGCAATTAAAAGCCGGTCGCTTAGACCCATTGGTGGGGTTGTGAATGGGACAGGGCTCCCCCTTTGCAATGAGGGTATAAAATATGTTTGTACCTTGATTGCGAAGACTGGCCAAGGGGAGTGAGGTAGCCAGATACGAAGCCCCACATTTACAGATAACTGACGGCAAAAAGCCGCGCCTGGTTATTGCAGGCGTTATGGAGGAGATAAAATATGAGTTGCTGG
>CAZNFB010000423.1:0-2076 GCA_964572105.1 uncultured Desulfobacteraceae bacterium | reverse complement strand
TTATAAAATTTTCGTTTCTAAGGGTTTCTTAAAATCATTAAAATCAGGGACGGGTAAATTGTTTTTTCACATCCCTGGATATTTTACCAGTCCAGTGTGACCAGGCAAGGGTCGTAGTCGGCAGGCGGGGTCAAGCCAAGAAGGGTGCATATGGTGGCTGCCACATTGCTTAATCCGGGATTTTTCACCGAACCCATGGAAAAATTGTTAACTCCGGTAAAGTCCTTGATAATAAAAGGTACGGGATTTTTTGTATGGGCCACCATGGGGGACAGGACTCCGTCCTTTGCTGTCCACATACAGTCAGCGTTGCCGTGGTCAGCGGTGATTATGGCGACACCCCCTGCCTTTTTAAGGGCTGCCAAAAGTCTTTTAAGGCACATATCCACAGTCTCCACTGCAATACGTATTGATTGGGGTTTCCCTGTGTGGCCGACCATATCACCGTTTGCGTAATTTAAACGGATAAATTTATAGTTTTCGATTGTTATTGCTTCTATCGCTTTATCCGTAATTTCTGTCGCCTTCATCCATGGCCGCAGGTCAAAGGTTACTTTGTCTGAATCTATTTCTTCATATTTTTCCAGTTTTTCATCAATATATCCGGAATTGTTACCGTTCCAAAAATAGGTAATATGACCAAATTTTTGTGTTTCTGAAACGGCATAGGAGGTAATTCCGCTGGCACAGAGATATTCCCCCAGGGTTTTCTCCACAGCTGACGGTTCAACAAGGTAATTTTTGGGGATACGTGCATCTCCATCATACTCCATAATGCCGGCATAGAAAACTTCCGGCAGCCGTTTTCTGTCAAACTCGATGAATTCGAACTCCTCAAAGGCCATGGATATTTCTATAGCCCGGTCACCCCGGAAGTTAAATAAAATTACGGAATCACCATCTTCGATGGTTCCCACCGGCTTGCCGTCTTCAATGATGACAAAGCTGTCCATGTACTGGTCGGTCATATCAGGATCTTCTTTATAATAGGTTTTTATCGCCTCAGATGCTGACGCAAACGCTCTCCCTTCTCCCAGCACATGAGCCTTCCAGCCCTTTTCAACCACTGACCAGTCGGCATTGTAACGATCCATGGTGGTAACCATTCTTCCCCCTCCCGAAGCCATCCGGTAGTCATGGTCACCTTTTGAGAGTTGGGAAAGTTTTTTTTCAAGGGGTTCAAAATACCCAAGGGCACTTTTTGCGTTTACGTCCCGGCCATCAATGATTCCATGCACCCGCACCCGTTTTATTCCGGTTTCCGAAGCTTTTTTAAGAATGGCATAAAGATGGTCAATGTGACTGTGGACGTTGGCATCTGATATCATCCCTATTAAATGGAGAGTTCCTCCCTGACCTGTGCGGCGGCATATCTCTCCCCATGTCTGCCCCTGAAAAATTTTTCCTGAAAAAATGGCCTCACTGACCAGCTTTGCCCCCTGTGGGAATATTCTTCCGGCACCAAGGGTATTATGGCCTACTTCAGAATTTCCCATGTCATCTTCTGACGGCATTCCCACCGCGGTTCCATGGGCTTTTAATTGTGTGCAAAGGGGCTCTTTGAGCAATTCGTCAAGCAGCGGTGTGTATGCCATGTGCACACCATTACTTTCATCATTGGGCCCGATTCCAATTCCGTCCATGATTACCATGACCACTGGCCCGGGGAAAGCGGAATATCCAGGATACTGTTTTAATATCATGCTGCTCATATGTCCCTCCATTATGAGTCCGTGTAAAACAGACTTATTTTATGAAAATAGTAATTATTCAGCAAATATGTACGGCAACAGGTATAATCAGATCATGTCTGCTGCCTATCTTAAATTAGCGACGCTGAATAGTTGCGAAAAATATATCATTTTGATGATTTCAGGGGCTGGTTCTATTTTTTTAAGGAGCCCTTAATATATAAATCTATATAATTAATTTTACAAGGATAGAGGGGAAAATTTAAGAAAGCCTGTGGCGCATTGGCCAAAGGTTTTGACTGATAAGGAAGCCAGATTATTTATGTAGAAGCATATTATAAAAGAGGATGTTGGGAAAAATTATTATAAAATAATAATTTGCTGA
>CAZNFB010000422.1:0-2082 GCA_964572105.1 uncultured Desulfobacteraceae bacterium | reverse complement strand
TTGACCTGCCTGAATAGGGCTTTGCTGTTTGCACTGCCGTGCCGACACGGCCATAAAGCCCTGCAAATTCATTCATATCAGGATTTGTTTTTATGAAGAATTTTGATTTAAAAGCACGGCCGTTATCAAGATAAACCGATTCAGGATATCTTCCAAGATTGATGGCTGAGCGCCGGAATGCCGCGTGTATGGCCATTGTGTTTTCTGTGGGCATGAGCTGCCATCCAACAGGACAGCGGCTTGCCCAATCCAAAAAAACTATAAGAATCATACGGACAGGGATACCTGTGTCCGGATGCAGGACAAGAAAATTAAGAACTTTGCCGTCTGCAACAAGGCATTGTCCCGGGGATAATGCAGCGCCATCTCTTGTAATATATGGCGCATATTGATCCTGATATGCTTTCATTCCTTCCCTTGCGAGGCATATCACATGACAGTTTGTTTTTTCGTAATCAGCAAGCCATCTCCTGAAAGTTGAGTCTGCGCTGTTTTCAGTTATATTCTTTTTTTCCATCACAATTCTTGCTGCCCTGATTGACATAATCACAGACGGCCGGCTGGGCTGAAGATAGCACTGAAGAAAGACTTCTTTTGTTTTTTCATGCAAATTGCGTTCTTTCCATTTTGTTGTGCCATGCTTTTTCCATCCGCCACGGCCATCACAAAGAGCGAGATAGTTCCCGCCGTTTGCAGCAAGTTTTCTTTCAAGATTACCCAGGGTTTTTTCGGTTATTTTTCCAATTTCCTGAAAAACAAGGGGAAGATAAACCCCCGAGTTATATGCCAGAATAAAATCTTTGGCAGCCCGCTGTTTTTTGCCCCATATTGCAGACTCTTTGGCAGTCTGAAAGGCCTGCACAAGCTGAAATTTTGCCAGGCCTGTTTTTTTTGCCCTTTCCGGAATGTTGCAGTCCTGTGTTTCAGCGGCAAATGGGCTTACAGACAGCCCTGCGGATTCAATTTCTTTTTTTGCCGCGGCGCTGCGGATTTTTTCAGGTAAAAGACCGGCAATATATTTTTTTTGCCTGCCACCTTTTTTTGTTTCCGATCCGGCCGACCATGATTGTTTTTGTGCTTTCATTCTGACTGCCCTGTTTGAAGTATTCAGAATATCGCCAAGCTCATGCGCAGAAATTTCCACTTTAATCCTCAATAATTAGTTTTTTGAGCTCGTCAATGTGCTTTATCACTGCTTTTTTGCTGTTTTCCTTCCAATCTTTGTCTCTTGCTTCGCACACAACATCGAGAAACGACTGAAAGCCTACTTTGAACGATCTTGTGTAGATGCTTTCTGTGTCTATGCGTTCTTTTATTTTGGCTATTTCTTTGTCTGTTTTATTGTCCTGAACCGCCTGGACTATTCTTGCGACCAGGGCTGCAGATATTCTGCCACCATCTGCCGCCTCTATTACTTTCAGCCATGCCTCTACCTGTCTTTCAGGATTGAGGCGGGTTAACGGCCTTGCCTGGCGTTCATTTGCAGGCAGAATTTTTGTTTCAGAAGGGTTTACATCCGCTGAATTGGCATTCATTTTATTTTGTTGCGTTTCGAAATGGGAACCTTGGTTCCCATTTTGCTTTAAATTTTCGACCACATCCGATGATAAAATTAACATATTTGAATAACGCTTCCCCATATCCCACTCATATTTGCAGTAATCTTCAAAGGTATGGTATTCTTGCCTGTACAGCCGGCTGTCCCGTATTTCTGCAAGGGCGTTGCCTGTTAAAATAAAACCCTGGATATTTTTTTTTATTACCGTTTCCAGCTCCTGAAGCTGGGTTTTTTCAGACAAAGTTATGTCATACAGCATTCTTTTCTTCCTCCTATACGATTGCTACTGTAATATTATACTGTGTTACCCAATGCTCTATAATGAGGTCTATTCTGGATTGAAAAGCCGGGTCCATGTCTCTGAAACCGTCATCTGCGATTGCAGTCTGGGGCCGACACCAGTAGATTTCATCATAAGTATCTAACCAGCTCAGCGCGTTATAAAAACACTCTTCAAATATTTCCATAAAGCCTGCTTCTTTTGTATATGCCATGCCGTCTAAAACTGTTCTGTCGCATACAAG
>CAZNFB010000421.1:0-2090 GCA_964572105.1 uncultured Desulfobacteraceae bacterium | reverse complement strand
GCCCTGTCCGTAGGGGCGGATTCCATACCCGCCAAAGATACAGGGCAGAAATGGATTCTGCCCCTACCCCGGCCAAACTCATTGTATTTACAGATATCAAGTTGATCATCTACAAAATTTATAGCTAAATTTTCATTATGATTTTCTTGTTTTTTATGACAGGGTTTCAGGAGTAAGGCATAATTGTACGACAGGCTGAATAGCTGCCAAATTATGTTATATAAACACTACTGGATACCGTTGGGATATTTACAGGTAACGCCTTGATAATTTTTTACCAGCAAAATCTCTTTATCTGTTTTTTCAACATATTCAGGAACAATGGGCACCTTCCCCCATCCCCCTGGAAGGTCTATCATATATTGGGGAATGCACATTCCTGATATATGGCCGTAAAGATTTTTCATTATATTTATACCTTTTTCAACGGGAAAACGAAAATGTCCTGTTCCCCTTACACAGTCAGGATGATGGATATAATAAGGCCTGACCCTTATTTTAAGAAGTCCCCTCATTAAACATTTTATTTCCCCTCCATTATCATTTACCCCCTTTAACAAAACAGTCTGGCTTCCCAAAGGAATCCCTGCGTCGGCAAGAATTGCACATGCCCTTGTTGATTCGGGTGTAATTTCCCAATGGTGGTTAAAATGGATATTGATAAAAACAGGATGATATTTTTTTAACATATCAGCAAGTTTTTTTGTTACCCTTTGGGGGAGCGCAGAAGGGACCCTGGTATGGATACGTATTACCTCAACATGGGAAATTGAATGCAGGCGCGCCAGAATATCTTCCAACTGCTCATCCTCCAAAAGTAATGGATCACCTCCGGAAACCAGAACTTCCCGAATCCTCTTTTCCCGGCGAATATAGCTTATCCCATCCTCTAATCTTTTTCCTGTTACCCTGGACCCACCGATCATTCTTTTCCGCATGCAAAAACGGCAATAAACTGCGCAACTGCTGGAGACAAGAAATAAGACCCTGTCAGGATAACGATGGACAATATTTAAAACAGGAGATTGTTCTTCTTCATGCAGGGGGTCATCCGAATAATCGTAATTTTCAAGTTCTTTTTTATCTGGAACAGCCTGTTTCCACAAGGGGTCATCCTTCTCTTTTATCAAAGAAAGATAATATGGATTTATCAGCATGGGAAATAGCTTTGTTACTTTTTCAACCTCAACAGAATTTATAGAGAAATGCTCTGCCAGATCCCCTGCAGAAATTATACTTGAATCCAGAATATCGCGCCAGTTACTGAATTTAATTTTATTATTCATTAATATAAAACCCTTGCTGCTTGTATTCATTTTATCGTAAAATCAGGGATTAGTTTTAGCTTGACCATCAGATGCCGGAGCAAAGCTATGGTGAAATTAAAACCCTAAGGGCTCGCTCAAAAATAACTTTACATTTTAAGCGCCGATGCATCCCGTCTGGCTGCGTTCCGAAAGCGCAGAAATATCTTGATATTCCTGCGCTTTCGCGCCTTGCCAGCCAGGCGCCTCAACACTTAAAATTGCTAATTTATTTTTGAGCGAACCCTAAGCTCTAAAATTTATTAAAAAGACAATTTTTTATCTTGACTAATATGTTGTTTTGAATAATTGTTTTGTAACTATAGATTTTCAGATAATAAATCTCACAAGGCCAGAGGGAGGAAGGCGTATTGTAATACGCAGGCGGCGATAACGCAGTAAAATTATTTATATGAACATCTATATTCAGCTAATCTGTATTAGCAGTGTCCGGTTAGAAAATTGCAAGAAAGAAAATACGGAAAGTTTCATTATTTTTTCCGCTATTGCGAATAAATTTATTAAATACGCTACAAAAACAAAACTCCCCTCACGCAAGATTCTAACCGGACACTGTTAGAATCTGTATAGCAACAGGCATAATCCGACTAAACCATGAAAAACTACCGTCTAAAAGGTCGTAAAAAAAGAACCTGTCATAAGTATAAGCTTACGTAATAGTATACCGGCAAATGGTGCAAATAGTTTCAGCCCTGACGGGTTCTTTCTTGACGCTCTTTAATACGTTCAAACAATTTCAATTGTTTGAATCAGATCATACCTGCT
>CAZNFB010000420.1:0-2123 GCA_964572105.1 uncultured Desulfobacteraceae bacterium | reverse complement strand
TTATAAGAGAAGGGATTGAATCTATCTGCGCTTTTGCAAATCATAGAGGCGGCTATCTGATATTTGGAATCAATGATAACGGAAAAATTATAGGCCAGCAGGTTGCAGATGATACTATTAGAAATATTGCCAATGCTGTTAAACTGAACACCGACCCAAAATTATATCCAAGTGTTGAAAAAATCAAACTTGAAGAAAAGACATGCATTCTTGTTATAATTGAGGAGAGTCCGTTAAAACCGCACCTTGCATATGGCAGAGCTTATCTGCGCGCTGGTTCAACAAATCAGAAACTTGATCGTGAACAATATGAATATATGCTGCAAAAAAGATTTAACGGTTATGGTTTTGATTATCAGGTTCAATCTGATGCCTCGTTAAATGATATTGATTCGGATTCTGTATATGAATTTTTAGAGATTGCCAATTCCGTTCGTAGTCTTAATGAAAATTTATTACTCCCTTTAGATATGGTGCTTCAAAAGCTTGACCTGCTGACAGATCAAGGCATTACAAATGCAGCCTTGCTCCTTTTTGGTAAAAAACCGGCAAAATATTTTTTTAACCATTATGAAATAAAATGCGGCTGGTTTGCAGGTGATGCAGGTTATGACGATATTTATAATGAAAAAGAGTATAATCAGAACCTGGTGCAAAATTTTCACTCCGTCCTCACTTTCCTGTTGGGAGTCATCGAAAAAAGGAGCGTTAAAAAAAATATCCGGCGGGAAGAAAAATGGGAATTTCCTGTAAGCGTATTAAGAGAAGCAATCGTTAACATGGTAGTTCATCGGGATTACAGGCAGGATATAAAAACAACTCTTGAAATCAGGCCCTCGGCAATTTCATTTATTAACCCTGCTCAGCTCTTTGGGCCCTCCATTACAACTGAATCGTTAAAGCAGCTTCACCCATCCAGACCCGGCAATAAATTAATCGCAAAAATATTTTATCTGCTTGGTCTGTTTGAAAACTGGGGTGGCGGGACCCTTAAAATTATTTCAGAGACCATAAATGCCGGTAAATCCGAGCCAAATTTTTATTTTGAGAATGGTATGTTCAGGCTGGTGTTAACACGAGACAAAATTAAAAAAATATGAGAGATTGCGGCCTTGCCCTGGGTAGGGAACTCCAGGAAGAGATATTATAAAATACAGCAAAAAACCCCATGGTTATGTCCGGCTTGAAAATAAAAAAATTCAAACCAACACAAGAAAAGTCTTGGAAGAACTTCTATAAAATAACGGGCATAATGTCGTCAACAGCCTGTAGATGTTTAAATGAATAAATTATGTGCGGTATAGCGGGAATAATAAATTTCAAAAACAAAGAAGATATGCTTCCTCTTCTTGAGCAAATGGTAGGCCTTTTGCATCATAGAGGCCCTGATGCAAAAGGTTATTACCATAATGGCCCTGCAGGGCTTGCCCATGCGAGACTAAGCATAATAGATTTACATACAGGTAATCAGCCAATTTTCAATGAAGATAAAACTGTATGGGTAGTTTTCAACGGAGAAATTTTCAATTTTCCTGAATTGCGAAACGACTTAAAATTAAAAGGACATTCTTTTACAACAAAAACAGATACTGAAGTTCTGGTACATCTTTATGAAGAACTGGGAACAGATATGCTAAACGAGCTAAATGGTCAGTTTGCTTTTGCCCTGTGGGATACAAAAAAAGAGACGTTGCTCCTTGGCCGTGACAGAGTGGGTATCAGACCTCTTTTTTATTATCTCAAAAATGACCGTTTGCTTTTTGGTTCTGAAATAAAAGCAATTTTAGTAGACAAAACAATACCACGCAATATTGATAAAGAGACTTTATCAGATGTTTTTACCTGTTGGTCTGCTTTTGGAACACGTACTGCATTTGAGAATGTATTTCAGATTCCTCCGGGACATTATGCCATTTTTTCCAGTAAAGGTTTAAAAATAAAAAGATATTGGCAATTATCTTTTGGCACTGAAATAAGTCATAAAAACAGATCTGTTGACGATTGGGCACATGATCTGAATTTATTGCTCACAGATGCAGCCAAAATCCGACTCCGTGCAGATGTTCCTGTGGGCTGTTATCTTAGTGGAGGACTTGACAGCACTTATATCAGCAGTCTTGTAA
>CAZNFB010000419.1:0-2129 GCA_964572105.1 uncultured Desulfobacteraceae bacterium | reverse complement strand
CGACTCAATCATCCACGGACTTAACTGTTTGACGGTATCTGTTATCTAAAAAGCTATAGCTGTTTTTTAAAATAACGATTTACTATATCAGCCATATTTTTATGCCCCACATGGGGGTGACATTCAACACATTTCTTGGTTGTATCTCCCCGCAAATAAGCTCGATGGGCCAGGAATCCACCCCTTGGCATTCCAGGAGCTAAATCCAGATTAACGTGACAGCGGCGACAGGAGGAATCATAGGTAAAATTTGTCCGGTTTTTTTCTGCATTACCCATCCAGTCAAATTCTTCCAGGTCCGTTATAATATTCTGGATAACGTCTCCTGTACCGGTTATGGCCTTGGCTGTAACATACTCGACAAAATTACCGTGGGGTAAGTGGCAATCCACACACTGGGCAGTAAATCCCTGGGGATTTTGCCCACCATGGACAGACTGAGTCCAGGCGTCACGAAAGGGTGTCATGGCGTGACAGGTGATACAAAAAGTATCAGTATTGGTGGTTTCAATCATAAAACCCGAAGCCAGCACCGTCAGGATTGTTAATGCTACTCCAATGATCAAGCCGAACCAGAGGCCCTTTTTCTTCCCTGGAGTTTGAGTTTTTTGCGAAGATGTCATTCAATCTTTCCTTTGAATTTGTGTGGTAAAAAGAAACATGAAAAAGCTGACTTCATTCCCTTACCGTTTTTGACAACAACACTATCTTTTAGTCTTTGCCTGGATTTAAGTATGAGGATACAGGTTAATCAACATAAATATAAAAATATTCTTTTTGTCAATGAAGAATATGCAGGCATCGATAAATTTATAAAAAATTAGCGGTAAAATTTTAGCCGGATTTTTTTGAATTTTACCATAGCTCAGCTCTGACATTTGATGGCCAAAGTTAGAACCAACCCTGATTTATGAAACACTTGTGTATCATAATTCTTTCCGATAACAATTATATAGACCGCCACATAAATAATTTCACTGCGTTATCACTCAGAGCCCCTACTCAGCACTAAAATTTTTTTTGTTTTTGTAAAGTTAATTATATGAAAAACTATAATATTTCTTATTTAAAACAGTTGCATATAAGTTTTCTTATATCTTTTGCCTCGGTTTTATATTAAATAAAAAAAACACCCTCAAAAAATCCATGACAAATGGCACATATTTTGAAATACTTTTTTAATTACTATCTTGCAGATTAATTTTACCAAAGAAATAACATGATTTACAGATTGAAGGGTTCGTAAAAGATCAGAGAACAGCCTTTCCCATAATTCCGAGAAAGGCGAAATTCGCTTATATCAAGGCTTACACCTTAGATGAATTTCTGTTTTTACCAAAGCAACGATTTTTTTAAAAAAATAGAGTTTGATAAATTTTAATAAATCATAATTAAGGAGAATAAAATGGCAAAATATGTATGTTCAGTATGCGGATACACTGCGGATGGAACTCCACCTGACAACTGTCCCCAATGCAATTCACCAAAGGAAAAATTCAACCTCCAGGAAACAACATCAGGCTTTTCCTGGGCTGATGAGCATGTTGTGGGTGTTGCAAAAGGCGTGGATCCTGAAATACTTGAAGGGCTTAAGGCAAACTTTACTGGGGAATGTACAGAAGTGGGCATGTATCTTGCCATGAGCCGGCAGGCAGATAGAGAAGGATATCCTGAGGTTGCAGAAGCGTATAAGCGGATCGCTTTTGAAGAGGCGGAACATGCGGCTAAATTTGCTGAACTTCTTGGGGAAGTGCTTGTGGGTGATACAAAAACAAATCTTCAAGCAAGGGTTGAAGCTGAATATGGAGCCTGCAAAGGTAAAAAAGAACTTGCCACAAAGGCAAAACAGCTTAATCTCGATGCAATTCATGATACTGTGCATGAAATGTGTAAGGATGAGGCACGCCATGGCCAGGCATTTGCCGGACTTCTTAAACGGTATTTCAAATAACAGATGTAACATAGCTGCGCTGAAGGTTTTTAGACTGAAGACTGAAGGTTGAAGGAGAAAACTCGTCACCCCTTCAACTTTCTACCTTATACCTTCAACCTGTGTGTATTTGTAGGAATGATCAAAAATCCCCTTGTTTTTTTGAGCACGTTTTAAAGCTTAAGGTACTAAGGAACGA
>CAZNFB010000418.1:0-2132 GCA_964572105.1 uncultured Desulfobacteraceae bacterium | reverse complement strand
CGTATTCGGCCTTTGATGCAACGAAGTAGATGGGTCAAAAGACAAGCTATTTCGTCCTCGTTCCTTACAATTAGATTAAATAAAATCACGCCCTTGAAAAAATTGACCTTGCCCGGATTTTTTATCAATCTCCTCCTCGATTGTAAATCCGGGTTCAGGTTCAACTAAATTTTATCGTACTATTCAGCCGCACCGATTTAAGAGGCGCAACAGGTATGATCTGATTATACATGCTACTATACATATCAACTGAATAGTCACATTTTATTAAGCATTTATGCATCAGGAGCATTAAGCGATGGGCGAAAAAAAAATTAGAGTATTGATGGCAAAGGTTGGATTAGACGGACATGATAAGGGAGCTTTGCTCGTTACAAGTGCCCTGAGAGATGCAGGTATGGAGGTTATTTATACAGGGTTACGCAGAAAAGTACAACAAGTGGTCAATACCGCAATCCAGGAAGATGTCGATGTAATTGGTATCAGTATCCTGTCAGGGGCACATTTAAGCGTTGCAACAAAAATTATAGCCAAGATGAAGGATGTCGGGGTTGATAAGCCGATGATTTTTGGTGGGGTAATCCCTGACGAAGACATAGATAAATTAAAAGAAATAGGTGTGACCGAAGTGTTTACCCAAAGTTCTTCATATGAAGACATGATCAAATTTATTCAAAAAGTTGCAGGTTAACCAGCTATTAATTACGCATACTTCCAGTACTATTTATGTGGCAATGTTGTCTGGCATTGTCACACCCCTTTAATACCCCACTCCAGCAAAAGCACGGGATGGATAAAGATCAGATATTCCGTATGAATATTTCATTCTCTGCGCCTTCTTTCCATGACCGTGCAATCTTAAGTGACCCTTAAATATTCAAAGCAAGCCATTTCTTTAATAAAATATCCTGGATTATATATTTTCCATTTTTTGTTAAAATTTCTTTTGTAGACAGACTCTTCAAGCAGCGTGTGACAATGGAAGCTGTTTTAATCTTAACGGCCATTAACGCTTCTGCAGAAAAAAGGTTTTCTCCATCATTGAGCAATACAAGCTTTAATGTTTTTTTTTGGTTGATGGACAGATTGTCCCACAAAATTTGATATTCAAGGTGTTTTTGCTCAATCATAGAATGTTCAACCTTACTCATTGTCGCATCATTCCAGGAAGTTTGCCCCAATTCCCTCCAGAGAAAAAAACAGAACAATTGAATATACATTGGGTGATTTTGAAATTGGTCAACAATCTGTTTTAAAGTTTCATTCTCCATGGAAAAATTTCCACCTTTAAACATTCTTTCCATCCAGGGAATATAATGCTTTGTTTTAATCTCCTTGAGTGGAAAACTTGCTCCCTGTTGATAAAAGGCTCTTTTTTGTGATTTAAACATTGCTGTGAGCAGATGCTGTTGACTTCCGCAAAAAATGTAACAGATATTAGAATGCTGCTGAATATAGGATCTTAATTGTTTTTCAAAGGAATCCGCGTTTGTATATTTAGCCACTTCCTGGAACTCATCAAAAGCAATGACGATTTTTCTTTTCTCAGAAAATTTTTCAAGCATCTCCATAAGGTTTTTTAAAATCAGCTTTTCATCCGCAGCCTTAAAAGAAGGAGCAATGGTTGGTGAGCTCGTGGTTGGATCAATGCTTAATTGAAAAGAGAACTTGCTGATGCTATTTTTTAAAAGGTTTAATAGCTTATCCGTATTTGATTCTAAAACATTTAATTGCTGAAAAACTCTCGTAATAAATTCTCTTTCAGAAGTCGTGCCGTAAAGATCTACATACAGCGTTCCCATATCAATTTTTTGTTCTTTTATGTTTTGGAAAACCTGCTTTATTAATGAACTTTTCCCTGTTCGCCTATGGGAGTAAAGCAAAACATTTTGTGAGGCCGTAATAAACTCAAGCAGATCTCTTTGTTCTTTTATCCTGTTACAAAAAGAGGAGCCGGTTACAAAATTGCTGTATGTAAAAGGATTTTTCATACCATTCCCGTAATTACACATATTAGAATAATCGCTTATGTGAATAAAATATTACACAACATGTGTAATGTCAAACAAAATATGCCCAGTATATTTGATATATTGCTAAAAAATTTCGTAACTATTCAACGAAGAGACGTT
>CAZNFB010000417.1:0-2134 GCA_964572105.1 uncultured Desulfobacteraceae bacterium | reverse complement strand
AAAAATTGCTTTTCCCCCTGGTAAAGAGGGCTTTTTCCGGGTATTAATTGTGAGGAATATAATTTGCGAGTTTTCTTTAATCTACCCTTTTTGTATGATTCTTCCTCGACTTCACTTATTTTATCTGCCAGGCTATTTGTTCTTGGTAAAACGGATATCTGGCGGAAAGAAAATCCTGGTTTTTCAAGCTGGGGATATATTCCTGTTTGAATCTGGGTAATCATAAATGGTATGGATATTACCAAAAGTATTATTACGGCTCCGATATTCCATGAAAAAATCAGCCGCTTAAACCAGCCCTGGGGAAGAACTTTTATAAGGGCTGCTGTTGCAAGGAGGTGAAGCCATATCAGCCGGGGAGCACCAGGTTCGTGGTATAGAAAAATTATTGTCACAAGGGCTATAAATCCCCACATGATATCCCTTATTTTATACATGGCCACGGCAATGATAAGGAGAATGAAAATATCGAGCAATGTCCATTTTTTAAACCATGTAGCAGGAATTGTTTCAACCCCCTTTGCTGAGAAAAGCCGCCACCCCGGGGGGAGGTTAAGGCGGCCGGAAAAAGACTGGAAATCATGATCCCACCCTGCTGTGGGGAAAGAGGCGCCCACTCTGGCAAGCCTGGAATCGGCAAGGAGATTAAGGTTCCCCCGGCGGAGTTCAACCCCTGGTTTTTTCTCCTTTCCATGGGAAGTTATCAGCCGGTTAATCCCGTCCACAGAGACTTTTCCCAAAACTCCCGGAGGATTTAAGGCAATGGACCAGTTTTTACCCATGGTTCCGGTAATTTTATCCTGTATTGTGAATCCCTTTCCATTAAAATCGAGCCACCATGTTCTGTGAATATTTAATTTGTCGGGAGCAGGATCGGAATCCCCCCTTTTGATCTCCTTTAAATCAATACTTGCCCCTGGCTTCATTAAGTATGCGGGGAAGCCCTTCCACTGGGAGGGGAGATTTGTTCTTGCCGGTTCAATTTGATCAGCTCCTGATATTTTTACCATGCGAAGATGATTTTCGGATTTAAATGACCAGATCTCTTCCCCGTATTTCCCCTTAACAGGGCCTATTTTATTTGTGGGATTGGCAAAGCGGGAGGTTATAGATATATTCCAGTTCCCAGGCCGTGCCTGAATCATCAGGCTGTTTTGGGAACGGATTCTTGAAGGGAGAGGGGATTGAATATTTACAGGGATTGAATCTTTAAGCAATAGATCGTCAAGTAAAATTTCCCTGGTTTTGCCTGAGATGTTCAGGCGCAGGTATGTGGTTATAAGGGTCGGGATTGAATCATCTATTAATCTAAAGAGATGAACCTCCAGCCTGTCCTCATCATTTCCGACGCCTGTCCGTTTCTGTATCCAGAGACGCCCGTTTTTGTCGATAACAGGGGAGTCAACAGGGAGCCCTTTTACAAAAAGGCTTGTCAACGCTGTATCTGCAGGGATGGATAGGGTTTCAGGGATTTCTTTCCAGACAAAACTCCCTGTGATGGTATGGTTACCCTTGATTAAAACTATAAAAGGCCTGTTGTTTTTATTGATCACCGGAATTTTTTCACCATTTGCCTTAACATCCTGCGGCCAGTTTTGGGTTCCTCCCGGTAACTGGACCATACCTTCCGCAAAAATAGACCATTCCTGCTGGAAAAGACCTGTTTTACGCTCAACAGAAATTTTTAAACGGGGGGACCAGGTACACCTTGCAATATCTCCGTCATTATAATTAAAAGGACAAAGGCGTTCATCTTTATCGTAAAGAACCCATGATTTCCATTGTTCCAAAGCCTGGGGAGTATTTAAATCTTTTGGTGACAGAGCATGAGAACTTGCAGGAGCATATAGAACAGATAAAATATAAAAAAGAGCAAAACAGGTTCTTATGATATTCGTGAACATTATTTATCCTCCTGAATATGCGGCATATTGGGTTTAATATAAATTTTTAGGGAAATAACCTTTTTGCTGTGAAAATTGTGAGGTTTAGAATATATAATAGTAATTATATCAGTTGATATGTATAGCGTGTTTGTAATCAGCATACCTGAATTGTTACTATAAATAACCTGTTGACAGGTGTACAGAAAAAAAGTTTATTTCTGTAAAAAAGACAAATTATTAATTTGGAT
>CAZNFB010000416.1:0-2142 GCA_964572105.1 uncultured Desulfobacteraceae bacterium | reverse complement strand
AAAGCCAAACTGTTTTCTCCTTTATTAAAAAATAGCGTAACTATTCAGCGTCGCTCGTTCCTTAGTATCTTAGTTTATATCCGCTTTTAAGCATACCTATACAAAGAGCGCTGACAAACAGAAAAAAAATACTTCCAATCATAAGACTAAAATATGGTGATATCTCTGAAGTCCCAAGAAAGCCGAATCTGAATCCATCAATCAGATAAAAAAAAGGATTAAAATAAGAAACTTTACTCCAAAAAGGGGGTAAGGATTCAATTGAAAAGAATACTCCGCTTAAAAATGATAATGGAAGAATTACAAAATTCTGAAAAGCAGAGATATGATCCCATTTATCTGCCCATATGGATGCAATCAGGCCCAAAGAGCCAAGAGTGCCACTTCCTAAAATGGCAAAACCTGTTATCATCATCAGATTGTAACCAGGTAAAATTGTAAAGATCCAGGTAACAATCCAGACCCCTATTCCCACACATATGCCCCTTACAATCGAAGCTAAAACATATGCCAGATAAAATTCCATACTCGACACTGGAGAAAGAAGAATAAATATTATGCTCCCGTTCTGCTTGGCCTGAAAAAGACTGGAGGAGCTGTTGGCAAAAGCATTCTGCAAAACCGCCATCATAATCAGCCCGGGTATTAAAAATTCAGAATATCCAACCCCTTTATAAACTTCAATATTGTCTGAAAGTACAGAAGCAAAAACCAGAAGATACAAAAATACAGTTACAACCGGAGCAAGAATGGTTTGGACCCACACTTTTAAAAAACGCCATACCTCTTTGGCAAACAGCGTAAAAAATCCCCTGTTATTCATCAGAATGTTCCCCTGTTAATGCCCGAAAAACCTCTTCAAGACCGGGCTCATCTGTCTGCATATCGACAATATAGGTTCCAGCCGAGATTAAAGCTTCCAGGACACCACCAATCCTGTCCTTTTCGCGATGCAGTTTTAAGGTAAGCTGTTTTCCTTTACATGAAACAACAAGCTTTTTAACAGATTCGGGCAAAGCTTCTATCCTGGCGGAGACATCTTCACTGAATTTAATGGTGAAAAACCTGTATGGATACCTTTTTAACAAATCTTTTGTAGTATCCATGGCCACCAGACGCCCTTTATCCAGAATTGCAATTTCCTGGCACAAAGCCTCTGCCTCTTCTATATAGTGGGTTGTTAAGAGTATGGTATGCCCCTCCCCATGTAATTCCCGGGTTAAATCCCACAAAACCTGACGCAGTTCCACATCAACCCCTGCTGTGGGTTCATCAAGGACAATTACCCGGGGTTTATGCACCAGGGCCTGGGCAATGAGGACTCTTCTTTTCATGCCCCCGGAAAGCCGCTGGAGATTTTCTCCGCTTTTTTCAGTGAGCCTGAGGCTTTCGATTAATTGATCAATCCATGGATAATTCTCAGAACCGTATCCAAAATACCCGGACTGGAGCCGGAGCATCTCACGCACAGTAAAAAAAGAATCATAAACAAGTTCCTGGGGGACAATACCCACAGACATTCTTGCCTTGCGCCACATGGTGGAGACATTATAACCCATTATTTCAATTGCACCGCTGGTGGGAATAACCAGGCCCGCCATGATATTTATTAAGGTAGATTTCCCTGCCCCGTTGGGGCCTAAAAGACCAAAATAGGAGCTCTTCTCTATGGAAAAATTTATATCCCGCAATGCATGCAGGTTACCGTATTTTTTATTTATTTTAGATATGTTAACTGCTGGAGACATGATAGACCGCTTTTTTTCAGATTTTAATCAGAATGCGGGTTTCCCCATGAACAAAGCCACACCTGAAAAACAATAAATTTTGAATTCATTGAAAAATTACAATTATTATATTATATACCAATCTTATAATTTTCATAGTAAAAAAATGAGTAACTATTCAGCGTCGCTGATTTTAAGCATGCTTCAGGTTTAATCATATTATTCAGATAATAAATTTCATACGGCCAGATGTTAGAACTGAGCTATGGTGAAATTTAAAAAGCTCTGGCTGTTTGAGCGTAGCGAGTTCCAGAGGTTTTAAATTTTATTATAGCTCAGTTCAATTGCTGAAATTATTATGTAACGATTTATAAATGAACGTTATTTTTAAAATAGAGGCCGGGAGCCCGGTTGT
>CAZNFB010000415.1:0-2145 GCA_964572105.1 uncultured Desulfobacteraceae bacterium | reverse complement strand
CTTCAGCCCTCAATTCTGATTATTTTCTCTGCTTCTTTAATATCTTCGGGTCTGTCCACCCCCAGGCTGCTGAATCTGGTTATAACCACATGAACAGGAATATTATTTTCCAGAAGCCTCAGCTGCTCTAGCTTTTCTGTTTTTTCAAGTTTTCCCATGGGCAAAGAAACAAACCGCTTTAAGGTTTTCATGCGAAAAGCATACAACCCCACATGCCCCAAAGAGCCTGCCCCTGATTCATCCCGTTTGTAAGGTATGTCCGAACGGGAAAAGTAAAGGGCATTACTGTTTGCGGCCAATACCACCTTAACCAGATCAGGATTTTTCGCAGCATGGGATTCTATTTTTCTTGCCAGGGTGGTAACCTGAACATGGGAATCTGAAAAAGGGGCTATAAGCTCAGTGAGCATTTCAGGCGCAAGTACAGGTTCATCACCCTGTATATTTATCACCACAGCATTTTCAGGAACTTTTATCAGCTCTGCCGCTTCCATAACCCTGTCTGTACCACTTTTGTGGTCGTCCCGTGTCATGACCACAGGGATATCAAAATCTTTTGCAGCAGAGAAAATCCGTTCATCATCAGTGGCCAGAACCACCTCTAAAAGCTCTTTGCACAGACTTGCCCTGTGAAAAACATGCCAGAACATGGGCTTTCCCGAAATATCAGCCAAAGGCTTTCCAGGAAAGCGTGATGAAGCATAACGGGCAGGTATGATTCCATAAACTCGTAATTTATTCTCCATTTTCCTCAATCAGCATTTTTAAACGACTTCATTAGCTGTAAAAACTGTTAATAACACGACTTGCAAAGAGTGCTCCCCCCTGCCGGTCTTTTATATAAACCCGGGCTTTTTTCTCCACTGTTTTTCGGGGCGCAGGGTTTTTTAGATTTTCCACAAGGATTAAAGCCGTCTCCTTCCATCCAGAAGCCTTTTGCACAAGTCCCTGGCGAAATATCTCTTTTCCAATCCATTTAAAATTATCCCAGTATGGTCCTGTCACGGGAATAATACCGGATACCAAAGGCTCCAGAAAATTCTGCCCCCCCAAAGGAGCAAGGCTTCCCCCCACAAAAGCAGCATGGGCAATATTATAGGCAGCTCCAAGCTCACCAAAGGCATCCCATAAAATAACCGTCCCAGGGGAAACAGGTTCTTTTATTTCAGATCTCAGGATAAATTTTATGGATACTCTGTTCAATTCTTCTTGAATTTCAAAAATCCTGTGCAAATGCCTTGGGAAAAAGCCTATAACAACCCCGGGAAACCTGCTGAACACTTCTAATATGATATTATTTATATCAGCCTCTTCTTCACCCCTCACTGATCCTAGAACAAGAAAAGATGTTTCAGGGTTAAAAAATTGTTTTATCTGTTTTTCAAGAGCAGAGTAATCAGTTTTCTCAGCAACTGTATCAAATTTTATATTAGGCATAAGATCAACGGAGGCAGAATCAAACAGACAGGCAAATCGTTTTGCCTCCATGGGGGTAACCGCACATATCTTATCAGGCATAAGGCTTCGCCAAAGAGAAGGCCACAAAAGATACTGATTTAAACTCTTTTCCGTAATCCTTCCATTAATAATCAATATTTTACTTTGATGCTTTTTCAGGGCAGCAAGATGGCCCGGCCACATTTCAGTCTCCATGAGAATCATGATTCCAGGGCTGACCTGTTTTACGGCAGCTTCCATCAGGACAGGTTTGTCAAAAGGGAAAAAAGCTGTGGAAATATTCATATTACAGCCATTTACAATATCCGGTGCGCCTTTGTTTAAAATGTCCAGACCCTGCCTGGTATTTGTGGTAATAAGAACATTTGCTGACCCACCGGAAACCAGCCGGAAGGTTTTTAAAAGGGTTAAGGCTATATGCGATTCCCCCGCGGAAGCGGCCTGAATCCATATATCTGCTTTGGTTAATTTTACCGATAAAGTCCTTTCCAAAAACCCGTCTGCAAGCCTGTGGTTATGCCTTAAAAAAGGAATAGCAGCCTTCCACGCCAAATTATAAAATGAGAAAGCCATATTTTTCAAAATCTGTTGCACCCTGTTTTTTTTTAACATAATCTAATATTTTCCAGTAATGTCCGGTTAAAAAATTGCAAGAAAGAAAATACGGAAAGTTTAATTGTTTTTTCC
>CAZNFB010000414.1:0-2151 GCA_964572105.1 uncultured Desulfobacteraceae bacterium | reverse complement strand
CTATTTATAAGTAGCCCCCTGTTTTTTACTTTCAAAAAAAGAGGAGTATTCAATATCCTCCTCTTCTATCTCCACAAAAGCGGATTGGCCAAGGGCGTTGATGCTGACAACAACACGGCCTTGCCCCTTGTAGCGGAGAAACAAACCTGTTACCCCCGAAAATGGCCCCCGTGCAACCATGACGGCCTCCCCCTTTTGAATCATTCTCCCTGTTGAAACGGAATCTGTTGTCTCCACCATTATTTTTAAAGAGTCTATCTTTCCATTCTCAACAGGAATTGCCCCGGTACTGTTCCCTATTAAACGGACAGCTCCGGTTGTTTTTAAAATCTCCACGTGCTCATGGGGGTCAAGGTTTGTTTTTACAAAGAGATACCCGGGGAAAAGGGGTACTCTTATCATCTTGTTTCGGTCGCGTCGTTTGCTTTTAACTAAAACTTTGGGTAAAAATGTTTTAAATGTCTTTTTTAACAAAGTTGCATGGACTTTATCTTCAAATCGGCTTCTTGTGTGCAGGGCGTACCAAGTGTAGATCAATGTGTCAGAATTCATAACCTGTTATTTACCTTTGTAATATTTGAAGAAGTATCATATATATGAAAAATAATTCAAGCTTTTTAAGCATGGCGTTATAGATTTTTAGATAATTAATTTCAAACGGTTAGAGAAAAACACCTGGGAGAGGCGTACCACCGGTAGATCGACCAAAGGTTTTGCCCTATACACACCCAAAATAATTTTCAGAAAATCTATATAATTATTTTTTTTAAAAGGATCATAACATATGTCTCTAAAAAAAGGGGAAATACATAATCTTACGATTTCAAACATGGCATTCGGAGGTAAGGGAATCGCAAAAATAGACGGTTTTACTATTTTTGTCGATAAAGCCGTCCCTTTGGATATTGTCAATGCCAGAATAATCAAAAAAAAAAAAAATCATGCCGAGGCCCGTGTGGAAAGTATAATCGAGCCTTCCCCTTTCAGGACAAATGCACAATGCAGAGACAGCGGTTTCTGCGGTGGATGCAAATGGCAGTTTTTAAGGTATCATAAGCAACTTGAATATAAAAGAGATTTTGTTATTGATTCTCTTTGGCACATTGGGTCATTAAAAGATATTTGTGTTCATTCTACGATCCCTTCTGAAAAAATATTCGGATACAGGAACAAGATGGAGTTTTCCTGTTCAGACAGAAGATGGCTTTTGCCGGAAGAGCTGGGGGATTGTGATGTGGATAACGATTTTGCCATTGGTCTCCATGCTCCAGGTGCTTTTTATAAAGTAATAGATACAGAAAAATGTCTGCTTCAGCCTGATTTGGGGAACAAGATCCTCGCCGATGCCCGGGAATATATGAAAAGTTCAGATGCCCCTCCCTATGGGCTCCGTAGTCATACCGGATTTTGGCGTTTTTTAATGCTAAGGCATTCTGCGGCATTTGACAGATGGATGGTAAATATTGTGACATCCAAAGAAGATCCTGCCCAGACAGAACCCCTTGCCAAGCTTCTGGTTGACAGATATCCTGAAATTGTTTCAGTTGTCAACAATGTAACAGCAAAAAAATCAGGGGTAGCCACGGGTGAATATGAAATTCATCTGGCAGGTGAACCTTGTCTATCAGACAAGATAGGCCCATATTCTTTTGAGATATCAGCAAATTCATTTTTTCAGACAAATACCACCGGAGCAAAACACTTGTACGACATTGTTAAAAAATTTGCAGGTCTTTTGGGGGATGAACTGGTATTTGACCTTTATTCAGGTATTGGAACAATAGCAATCTATTTGTCTGGGTACGCAAAAGAAATTGTCGGTTTTGAAGTTGTGGAAAGTGCTGTTGCTGACGCGGAAAAAAATTGCCGCATTAATAACATTACAAATTGCAGGTTTATTCTGGGGGATTTAAAGGAGAGCCTAAAAGGATTTAATGAAAAACCTGATGTCATGGTAATAGACCCTCCACGTTCAGGAATGCATAAGAATGTGTTAAAGGAGGTGATTAATCTGTCCCCTGAAAAAATCATCTATGTTTCCTGCAATCCATCTACCATGGCACGGGATCTCAGCCTGATTAAGGATGAATATGAAGTTTTGGAAGTTCAGCCTGTGGATATGTTTCCCCATACTTATCATATAGAATCGGT
>CAZNFB010000413.1:0-2152 GCA_964572105.1 uncultured Desulfobacteraceae bacterium | reverse complement strand
TCCATTTCTTTGATACCTTTTTGTCGTTCTCATCTTCAAGTGTTGCAAGGGCTTTCAATTCCTGCTCGACAGGCTGTTACGGAACTAAATCCAACCATAACCAATTGAAATAATATAAAATATTTCAAATTATCTATTGCTTTTTGTTGCAGCAAATGCTATAAATCTTCAATTAATTATGGAGGATTTTATGCTCAAATTTAAAGCCGGTGAGTCAAGAAACCAAATGGTATTGTTTCCAGAAACTATCAATGACTATATTCCTGACGGCCATTTAGCAAAACTTGTATTGACAATCGTTTCAAGCCTGAACATAGACAAAATTATTTCCAAATTCAGTAATATAGGTCAAAAAGCATATTCACCCAAGATATTAATTTCAATCCTTTTTTATGGATATTCTGTTGGTATAAGGAGCTCTCGCAAATTATCAAAGGCTTGTGAAGAGAGACTGGATTTCATGTATCTTACACAAAAGCTTTGCCCCAGCCATAAAACCATCAGTGAATTCAGGAGAGAAAATTTTGTTGAGTTGACTGAGTTGTTTCAAGAAATTCTTTTGATAGCGATAAAGCTTGGGGCTGTAAAAATTGGCAATATAAAGCTTTCAATAGATGGTACAAAGATCAGAGCGAATGCATCCGGCAAAGTGAGCAAAGATGCATTAGGGTTGAAAAAGCTGTTGTCAGAAGTGAAAGAAAAAGTTGCTTGTTTAATGAAAGAGGCCGAAGATATCGATCAGAAAGAAGATTTGGAGCTTGGTAACAAACGTGGAGATGAACTTCCTAAAGAGCTGAAAAAACTAGAACTCAGGAAAGAAAAGATAGAAAATGCTATACAGGAATTAAAAAAAGAAAAGACCAAATTAAAAAATGAGCTCATTGAAAAAAAGGTTAAGGATGGTAAAAAAGGCATTCTCACCAAAACCGAAGAAAAAAAGATTAACAATAAGAAAATCAATATAACCGACCATAATGCCAAATATATGAAAGAACGTGCAGGATGTATCAAAACCAATTATAATGCCCAAGCCAGTGTTGATGAAGAAAATCAAATAATTGTAGCCTGTGATGTAACAACTGATTGTAACGATAAGAAACAACTCATCCCAATGGTTAAACAATCTGAAGAGAATCTGGAAGCCAAGATTGATATCTTCAAAGCTGACAGTGGCTATCACAGTGGGGACAATCTTGCTGAAATGTCAGAGCATCAAATCAATGTTTTAATTGATGATCCCAGTAAACAAAGAGTGGATAATGATAATTTCAAATATGATAAAGTAAATTTTGACTATGATGCGGATACAGATTCTTACACCTGTCCTGAAGGAAAAACATTAAACTTGATTTCAAATACAAAGGACAAAAGCATTTATAAATGCAAAGAGTGTAAGGAATGCCCTGTAAAGGCAGACTGCATAAAAAAAGCCAAACATAAACTATTGTCCAGATCAAAACATGAAGACCTTATTGAACAAAACAGGACTGAGCTGATCAGTGATGAAGGGCGTGAATCTTATCAAAAGAGAATGCATACGGTTGAGCCGGTTTTTGGAAATATAAAATTCAATCTGGGTTTCAGGCAGTTTTTAGTGCGAAATCTTGCAAAGGTCAAAGGTGAATTTAGCTTGATGTGTATCGCACATAACATAAAAAAGATAGCAACATATTGTGATAATCATACCATAAATTTGGATACTTGCCTGGCATAATAGTCAGGCAAGCCAGTTTATGGCATAAAAAGGTTAATTTTTCTATATTATCCAATTTTCTTCAAGTAAATCAGCCATTATACCGAACGATTTCTAAACATTTCTCCCCCTTCTTTTTTAAAATGAATTCCAGTATTAAAATTCATAAATTTGACCACAAAAATTTTTAAAATTTCCTATTTTTTAAAATTATTCAGCTTTTAAACAACCCTAAATAAGAAGATTTGAAAGGATTTCAGAAATTTTACGTGTGACCTTCAAGTTTTATATCTGCATCACAAAGCATTTTTATGAAAAATATGATTCTGTAGCAGCCTGTCGAGAAAATCACTATACTATTGCCTGGCAGTTATTAAAACCTTTTTGGTTCTGGCTTGTCCAGGTTAGGGGAAAGGGGCGAGGCAGAATGGTATGGACAGCATGATTTAATTTGTGGGA
>CAZNFB010000412.1:0-2152 GCA_964572105.1 uncultured Desulfobacteraceae bacterium | reverse complement strand
GGGCCAAAATCCTGCGCTATTTCTGCTCAACTTATTTCATCTCCGTTCCTTAGTGTTATTTCCTTCCTGCCGCCCATCCAAAAATAATTTTTTTGAAGATATATATATCCTGATAAAAAAAACAGCACAAAATCAAAGGTCCAAGCTCCAATCTTATTACTTTTTTTTAAAAGACATATAAAATTATGGATTTTTGGATAATTCTAATTTTCCTTCAGGTACTGATTGTCTAAAAATCTATATGTCAGTCGTGAATTAACAGCAAATTTGATTATTTTTCTGCTATATCCTTTTTCACGAAACCGATTTTTTTTTATGACTTCATTTACAAACAAAAGGAGAATAGATGAGCCAGGAAACAGATAAGGTTAAGGAAAACCGGGAAAAATGGCATAAAGAGATAATAGAACCAAATATGAAAAGATACGGCCTGAAGCAAAGTCCTGTTCGGTTTTATGGACCGGATGATCTCGGGGAGTTCGATTTTAATACAAAGGTTGGTTTCCCAGGGCAGTATCCTTTTACGGCCGGGCAGGACGCAATGCCTGCATGGCAGGCCCTTGCAGACAAAACAGTCAAGGCAGAGGGGAAGTTAGAATGGGGAACCAGCGGCGCAGGAAAATATGCTGGCTTTGGGACAGCTGCTGATTATCGTGATTATCTCATTGACATGCATGCCATGGGACGAAAGGGTGCTCCGAACATGGCAATAGATCTTCCAACACAGTGCGGATACGATTCGGATGATGAACATGCAGTGGGTGAAGTCGGCAGGGTAGGGGTGGCCATCGACTCTTTAAGGGATTTCGAGATCATTTATGAACCATATACAGGGGACCTTGATCTTGATAAAATTGCTTCCAACTTTACCATTAATGCACCGGCTATTATAATCATTGCCATGTATGCAGCCCTTGCCGAACAACGGGGGATCCCCCATAAAAAGCTCAGGGGTACTCCTCAAAATGATATTCTTAAAGAATATGTTGGCCGGGGAACTTATATTTTCCCACCGGCACCAGCATTACGGCTCTTTCGGGACACCCTGGTATTTTGTAATGAAAACATGCCTAAATTTAACATTACAAGTATCGGCGGTTATCATATGCGTGAAGCCGGAATAACCAGGGAACAGGATCTTGCGTTTAGCCTGGTAATCGGTGCTGCTTATCTCCAGCAAGGGATAGATGCCGGCAAGGATATCGATTCTTTTGCTCCCCGTTTTACATTTAACGGTTTTGGCGGAAGCATGGAAATATATAAAGAGATTGCTTTTCATCGGGCATCCAGAAGGATGTGGGCCCGTATGCTCAAGGAGCGGTTTGGTGCAAAAAATCCACGGAGTATGATGGTACGTCAGATTTCCACTGCGAGTATCGGAGTCAGCAGTACGCAGCTTCAACGGCCTTTGAATAATTTGAGCAGATCTGTTATTGGTGGAGTGGCTGCGGGTATGTCAAACGGCGTACCAAATACTTTCCCTCCATTTGATGAACCCCTGGGCCTGGGGCATAGTTTTGAAGCGCAGCAATTATCCTATGACGCTGTAAGAATATTGATCTATGAATGTAAGCTTGGAGAGGTTCTTGATCCCTGGGCAGGTTCTTATTTTATGGAAGCAATGACAAACGAAATCGAGGAAAATGCTGAAAAAGAATATAAAAAAATCGAGGAGATGGGCGGAGCAGTTGCGGCCATTGAAAACGGATATATGCAAAGAACCGCTGCCCAGGGAGCTTATAAAATACAAAATGCTTTGGAAAACAAAGAAAAACTTGTTGTTGGTGTTAACTGTTTTAACGGGCCTTCAGAGATTGATGTTCAGGTGGTGCGCAATGTTGAAGAAGTTTATTCCCCGGAACGAAAGGCTTCAGCTGAACAAAGACAGATCGAGAATGTTAAAAAATTAAGAAAGGAAAGAGATTCTAAAGCAGTTGCTGCTAACCTTAAAAAGCTTCGGGAAACCGCTGCTGATGAATCAAAAAGTGTTATGCCTGATGTTTACGAATGTGTTAAAAGCTACGCAACAGTACAGGAAATATGTGATGTATTAAGAGAGGTTTTTGGAGAAGCCAAACCACCGGCTTTTATATAAAAAATGCTAAGGAACGGGGACGAAATAAGTTCGCAATTTTAAGTGTTGAGGCGCCTG
>CAZNFB010000411.1:0-2182 GCA_964572105.1 uncultured Desulfobacteraceae bacterium | reverse complement strand
CGTGCTCCAGGGTAATCAACGGCTCAGCTGCACATTATACGGTCAAGTTCTGTTTTTATGTAATCAGAAAATTTTTCTCTCTCTTTTCCAAATGATATGGCTACATCTATAACTGCAAGGTCCATTGGCCATGGAAGCGTGGGGGTAAATTTTATGTAATCCTTATGGGTGGTGGCGATCATATCTGCGTTACTATTTAAAGCTGATTGCAAAATAGTATCAATATCTTTTGATGAGTATTGATGGTGATCCTTGAATTCTAAAAAGCCTTTGATGTGACATTTCAGTTCTTTTAAAGTAGTTAAAAAATTTACATTATCTGCAATACCTGAAAAAGCAAAAATATTTTTTTGAGTAATTATATTATTTTTCTGTTTTTGATTCCCCCCCTCCTTTTTCTTTTCTCCGTTGTTCCCTTTAATAATCTTGTGAATAAATGGTGAATGCCACGATGTGAAAGACTCTTTGTTAATGAATTTTTCAGCATGTTGAATATTCGGTTTTTTTGGATCAGATCTTGTGAAAATTAGAGCATCGCTGCGCAAAACAGATGAAACAGGTTCCCTTAATATTCCCCTGGGCACAATGTGGTTATTGCCGAATGGTTTTTTTTGATCAAGGAGGAGTAAATTTAAGTCACGCATCAGGCTTATATGCTGAAATGCATCGTCTAATATAATTACATCGGGGTTAAATTTTTGAATTGCAATTTTCCCTGAGGCAAACCTGTTTTTCCCTACAATAACAGGGATACCTTTTAACTTTTCAGCAATCATCAAGGGCTCGTCCCCTGCTGTTTTGCAGTCCATGCGGATTTTTTTTTCATCACTTACAATTCCGCCCTTTTTTTCCGAGGCTCCTTTATACCCCCTGCTTATAACTACAACCTTATACCCGAGTTTTTTAACCAGGCCAGCTGTATATATGGTCATGGGTGTCTTTCCTGTGCCTCCCACAGTTATATTTCCTATGGAAATAACAGCACATGGGAGTCTGTTTATCCGGAAAATGCCGAATTTGTAGAGATATCCCCTTAATCCCATGGCAGCTGCATAGCAAAAAGAGATTGTTAATAAAAAAATGGATAAAAAGGATGGGCTCAGCTCTTTATCGGAATAGATTACAGCTTCAATTTTTTTTAAAAAGGTTTTCATGAAAGTTTGGGGTTTTTTCCGACGCCTCTTTTGAAATCCACCCACCCCCCAATGCCTTGTAAAGTTTTACATAGGCATTATAAAATTCCTGTTTTGTTTCGGATAGTTCCAGCTCAACAGCAAACAGCTCCCGCTGGGTATCCAAAACTTCCAGGAAGCTCACAACACCTTTGTCATATCGCATTTCTGATAAAGTAGCAGCGTTTTTTGCGGCCTTAAATTTTTTTACAACTGCAGAAATTTGTCTTTTATAGGTATGAATTGCATTTAACGCATCTTCCACCTCCCCAAAGGCAAGGAGGACTGTGTTTTCATATTCATACAATGCCTGTTTTGTTTTTTCCTTTTCAATTTCAACCCGCATTTTGTCTTGATTGAAGTTAAAAATAGGTCCAAACAGGCTGCTGCTGACCGACCAGGCAGCGCCACCAGATGTTAAAGTGGATAATTCATCGCTGGCACCACCCAAAATTCCGGTTAGGCTGATGGAAGGGAGTCTTAAAGCTTGAGCGATTCCAATTTTTGCGCTTTGAGCTTCCAGCAGATGCTCAGCCCTGACAATATCGGGCCTGCGTTCTAGCAGGGAAGAGGGGAGTCCAGCCGGTATATCAGGAGGTATGGTTTGCCTGTACAAACCCAGACCTTTTTCAATTTCTCCAGGCAACCTGCCAAGTAAAATGCTTAACTTATGTTCAGCCTGGGAAATCAAACGCTCATAGATAGGTATGGCTATTGCTGCAGTCTCCTTTTGGATCTGGGCCTGGTTTACATCAATTTCGGGAATAATCCCTCTGGAAAAGCGTTTTTCAATAATATCAAGCCCTTTAATTCGTGAAGCAAGAGTCTGCTTGGATATTTCCAATCTCTGGTGAAAGTCCAGCAACAGGAAATAGGTACTCACAACCTCTGTAATCAAACTGATCTGAACGGTTCTCAAGGCATACTCAGAAGCCATTAACTCGGCCATGGCTGCTTCGGTTGCCCTGCGGAATTTACCCCAAAAATCTATCTCCCATCTTAAAGCGGGG
>CAZNFB010000410.1:0-2184 GCA_964572105.1 uncultured Desulfobacteraceae bacterium | reverse complement strand
TAGGAGTTTTAAAAGGCTTAATGCATATACAAAAAATATCTGAACAAATGAAACTTGCCCCCTCGCAGGTTAAGGCTGTGGCCGATCTTCTGGAACAAAACTCAACAATCCCCTTTATTGCCAGATACAGAAAAGAAGTAACAGGAAGCCTTGATGAAATTTTCATTAGAACAATACGTGACCTGTTAAGACAACTAAAAGAACTTGATGCCCGTAAAAAAACAGTCATAAAATCCCTGGAAGAACATGGGCATTTAACAGATAAATTAAAAGCAAAAGTTGAAAAAGCAGAAACAATTACCATTCTCGAAGATATCTACCTTCCTTATAAACCCAAGCGAAGAACCAGGGGAACCATCGCCAGAGAAAAAGGGCTTTTCCCCCTTGCTGACCTCATATTTGCTCAAAAAGGGGTGAACCCTGATGATGCAGCCCTAAATTTCATAGACCCTGAAAAAGAAATTAAAACAAGGGAAGATGCATTGTCAGGGGCAAGAGATATTATTGCTGAAATCATAAATGAAGATCAAAAAACACGGGAATTATTACGGCGTTTATTTGAGACTAAAGGGGTTATCTTTAGTAGTGTTGTTCCTGGCATGGAAAAAGAAGGTGTAAAGTATAAAGATTATTTTCAATTAAAAGAGCCTGCTCCCATTGCTCCCTCACATCGCATTCTGGCAATACGGCGTGGAGAAAAAGAGAAGGTTTTAAAATTCAGGATTTTCCCGGAGGAGACTAAAGCCCTCAACATACTTGAAAATAACTTTATAAAAGGTTCAGGAAAAGATTCCCTGCAGGTACGCCTGGCAATCCATGACAGCTATAAAAGGCTTCTTATTAATTCAATGGAAACCGAAATAAAAACAGCCTTAAAAATACGCGCAGATTCGGAAGCCACAAAGGTTTTTACGCAAAATTTACAAGAACTTCTCATGGCTTCTCCCCTTGGAGGCAAAGGGATAATAGCCATAGATCCCGGATATAGAACAGGATGCAAGATAGTCTGCCTTGACAAACAGGGAAAACTTCTCCACCATGACGTTATTTATCCCAATATTTCGGAAGAAAAGACCTCCATGGCCGTAAAAACTATAAAAAAGCTGTGTGATCAATTTAAGATCGAGGCAATAGGAGTGGGGAATGGAACCGGGGGCCGGGAAGCAGAATTATTTTTAAAAGATATGGGGCTGCCTGAAAAAATTCAGGTAATTTCTGTTAATGAAAGCGGAGCATCAATTTACTCAGCCTCCAAAACCGCCAGGGAAGAATTTCCTGATCTTGATTTAACGGTGAGAGGCGCAGTTTCAATAGGAAGACGGCTAATGGACCCTTTATCAGAGCTTGTGAAAATAGATCCCAAATCGATTGGGGTGGGACAGTACCAGCATGATGTTGATCAGGCCGATCTAAAAAAATCCCTGGACGATACTGTAATAAGCTGTGTAAACTCTGTTGGTGTTGATGCTAACCAGGCAAGTGCCTCCCTTTTCAGCTATGTATCAGGGATCGGCCCCGGCCTTGCAAAAAAAATTGTAAAATATAGAGATGAGAATGGCCCTTTTAAAAACAGGCGTGAATTACTTAATGTGCCGGGACTTGGTCCCAGGGCTTTTGAGCAGGCCGCCGGTTTTTTAAGAATCAGAAACGGAAACATACCCTTAGATGCCGGTGCTGTCCACCCTGAAAGTTATCATATTGTAGATATGATGGCAAAAGATCAAAAAACAACTGTGGAACAGATAATTAAATCTGATTCCATGAGAAAAAAAATTGATATTTCAAAATATGTCTCAGCAAAAATTGGTCTCCCCACATTAAATGATATTATGGAAGAACTCGCCAGGCCCGGCCGTGATCCTCGAAAAATTTTTGAAACTTTTAATTTCGCAAAGAATATTAATAAGCCTGAAGATTTAAAACCAGGGATGAAAATCCCTGGTATCATAACAAATGTAACATCTTTCGGTGCTTTTATCGACATTGGAGTACATCAGGACGGACTTGCTCATATTAGTGAACTTTCGGACGGATTTGTAAAAGATCCTTCAAAAATCGTTAAAGTTAACCAGAAGGTAAATGTAACTGTTCTTAATATTGATCTTGAACGAAACCGTATTTCGCTGTCACTGAAAAATGCGGTGGCAAAACCCATGGCCTGAAAAAAACAGACTGATATACTTA
>CAZNFB010000409.1:0-2202 GCA_964572105.1 uncultured Desulfobacteraceae bacterium | reverse complement strand
CAAAATCGCATAGTAAATACCAATTACTGCACACAACAGACCTGCAAGGGAACAGAAATTAGGAAGATCCCTGGCAAAATAAAGCATTGTGGGTGCATATGGTTTAGAATTTGTCATTATTTGTATGCTTGTCAGTTTTTTAAGTTCATTACATCGATTAATGCTTCAACTAATTTACAATTTTCTGTTTCTGTGCGGCTGGCAATACGAAAATAACGATCTGAATCAGGTTGCGTTTTGCCGGCACAGTCTTTTATATACATATTATGTTCAATAAATAATTTTTTCGTGATTTCCGGAGCACTTTGCGCAGAATCAGGCAAACGACAAAAAATAAAGTTTGCATCAGGCTTAAAAACAGTCATGCCGTCAATGCCGCAAAGTTTTTTATACAGGCTGTTTCTGTCAGTTCGCACTTGTTTACAGCTTTCAATAAATTCTTGTTTATAATCTGGCAAAAGCCGTAAAAACTCTTCTGCAAACCCGTTAATATTCCAGATATGTACACCATCTCTCATAATTTCAGCAAATTGTGAATTTGCAGTCAGCATATAACCGATCCTAAGTCCACAGATACCGTAGGCTTTGCTCATGCTTTTGAAAATTGTTATATTTTGATGTTTTTCGATTTCTTGTTCCATACTAATCAGATCAGGATTATCTGCAAAATCTAAAAAAGATTCGTCAATAATCAGCATGCAGTTATTAATTTCAAGTTTTTTTGCAAGACGAATAAGATCAGGCTTTGAAATCAATAAGGATGTTGGGTTGTTAGGTGTTACCACAACAGCTACATCAGCTTCGACTCTGATCGCTTCCGCAGCAAATTTGTCAATATCCATTTGGAAGGATGGGAATTCAAGTGGGAACTCAACTACTTTGCCTGAAGGAGCAGCATTGGCATATTCATTAAAAGAAGGCACGGGAACGATTAACTTGTTTGATATGTGACCTGATACTATTTTTATTAATTCAGCAGCTCCATTTCCCACTACAATCCTTTCAGCAGGTTGGTTGATGATTTTACCGATAAGTCCGGCTAAGGCATTTTGCGCCACTGGATAATTCAGAACAAGGTCGTGAATTTGATCTTTAAAATTTGTAAAAACAGCCTCTGGTGGGAAATATAGATTATAAAGGTAGGCATGATCTACAAAATCATATCGATAATAGCCACCGTGTTGTCCGCAGATGAATTCGTACTTTTCAGCTTGAGTCTTATAATTATTTCGTGTCATATGAAATTCTTGTTATTCTTTTGGTGATGTTCGATGTCGCACTGTTGTTCCATTGCATGGCCCAAAAAACAGGTTATAAAACAGGAAGAGTTTTAGTTGCTGTATGATTGTATAATGGAAATAGTTTCTCAGCTTTTGCCAGATCTTCGATAGTGTCTATTTCATACCATGGTTTGCTGTCAAAAGAGACCATATCAAAAGAGAGGCTGCCATCAGCAACCATTTCCATAAATACGATTTCGTAATAGTCGTTTTCTTTGCCATCTGAAATATGCTGATCTATTCTTTTAACAATACTGCACCACGAACTAAGCGAAATGCTATAAATATTAACTGTTTTATATGGCTCCACAGCAAGGTGGGCTTTGTTATCCTTAAAAAATTCTTTAACTTGTTGAGATTTATTAATTGTAACATATGTCCCATCCATCCACGGTTGCATCCTTGCAACAGCTATTTTATTAGGATACAGCATGGGTTCCAGAAGTGATCCATCAAACACAAGATCACTTTCGAGTAGCATGAATGATTCATTGATAATTTTACGCGCCATCCAAAGAGAATAAATATTATTGGTAGTTTCGTATAGCGGACTGAAAATATAATCGATTGTAATGTCACCTATCTGAGTACCTAAAAAATCCTTGATACACTTTTCCATATACCCGGTAACAACTACCAGACGCTTGAAACCATGCTGCCTCAGATTTGCTACCAAGCGTTCAAGTATTGACACACCACTGACTGTCGTCAGGCATTTAGGGGCTTTATTCGTTAATGGATAAAGGCGGCTACCTATTCCGGCTGCAAGAAGTAATGCTGTTGTCACAGGTTCTTTATGGATGGGGCTATATGTCACTTTTATGTCCTTGTTTATTGTTCAATATTTACAAAGTCCATTTTTGAAGGAGAACAAGTTTGCAAAAAAATAGCTGATTTAAGAAGCTAATGTTTTAATCAGCGG
>CAZNFB010000408.1:0-2204 GCA_964572105.1 uncultured Desulfobacteraceae bacterium | reverse complement strand
TTCGATCCCGTAAAAACGGCATTTCAGTCCGAATTTTTTGTACCATTTCCGGGTCTATTTCAGCAAAAAAAAGGGACTCCCGGCTCCCTCCTGATGCTATTACCCTCCCCACAGGATCTATAACAGTGGAACCTCCTGTAAAAGTATGGCCTCCCCCTTTTCCCACCCTGTTTACCCCAACTACAAAAGACTGGTTTTCCACAGCCCTGGCCGGCAGGAGTATATCCCAGTGCGCCTGACGTGCTGAAGGCCACGAGGCTATTACAAATATAAGCTGGCATTGATCAGCAAGGCTGCGGAATAGTTCAGGGAATCTGAGGTCATAACATATAAGAGATGCAGCGTGAATTTTTTCAAACTGAAACGGGACAGGGAGATCTCCGGAGGAGCAGCTTTTATCCTCACCAAGGAGACTTATCAGATGAATCTTTGCATATGTGGCAAGATCGACTCCGTTTTTATCGACCACCATGGAAACATTTTCAGGTTTTCCGTTTTCCTGCGATCTTACATAACCGCCTATTACAGCAATCTTTTCTTTTTTGGCTATACCGCGCAAAAGTGATGGGGTGGGACCATCAGAAGGTTCTTCGGCAAAATGTATGTCGGATGTAAACCCTGTTGAAAACATTTCAGGAAAAACTATAATGTCTACCCCCTCTTCACCGGCTTTTTTTGCAAAGAGTTCTGCTTTTTCATGGTTTTTCTCTCTGTCATGCCAGGCAATATCCATCTGTGCAACGGCTATTTTTATTTTGCCCATTTTTTCAATCTTTCCACTCCTTTTTTTAGAGTTTCATCCTGCTTGCAAAAACAGAATCTTACAAGATTTTTCCCCTGTTTTCTCTGATGCCAGAAAAATGAACATGGAATTGCTGCAACTCCCGCATCTTTTGTAAGTATTTTACAAAAGTCCAGATCATCGTCAAAGCCCATGGAGCGTATATCTGCCAGAACATAATAGGCACCTTCCGGGGGATGAATGGTAAATCCAACATTGATCAGGGCTTCACAGAGCCAGTCCCTTCGACGGGTATAGTCTGACAATAGATTTGTGTAATAGGTGTCAGGCATGTTTATTCCAAAAGCCATTGCTTCCTGCAGGGCCGACTGCCCGCAGAATGTAATAAACTGATGGGTCATCCTGACAGCTTTTGAAAGTTCCGGGGATGCTATAACATAACCTATTTTCCAGCCGGTCATGGAAAATGTTTTCCCTGTTGATGAAATAACAAAAGCTCTATCTTTTAATTCAGGAATATCAAAAAGAGTTATATGCTTTTTTTTGTCATATACTATATGTTCATAAACTTCGTCACCTATTGCATAGGCATCGAATTTTTTACAAAGCCGGCCAATATGTGTCAGCTCATCTTTTGTAAAGACTTTCCCTGTGGGATTATGGGGATTGTTTATGATAATCGCCCTGGTTTTTGAATTAAATTCTTCTTCCAGTTCCTTTAAAGGAAGAGAAAAATTATCCCCTTTAAGAGAGATATACCGTATTTTTGCTCCTGCCATGGCAAGCACAGGGGGATAGCTGTCATAAAAGGGTTCAAGGAGAATAACTTCATCGCCAGGCTCAATAATCCCAAGGAGGGTGGCGCACAACCCTTCGGTAGCCCCTGAAGTGACTGTGATTTCAAGCTCTTCATCCACTTTTTTCCCGTAAAAACGCTCCATTTTATTTGAAATAGCCTTACGCAATATAGGAATTCCTGTTGACGCGGTATACTGGTTGGGACCCCGAAGAATGGCCTGGGCAGCCTTTTCTTTTATTTCCACAGGCCCTTCAAAGTCCGGGGATCCCTGGGATAGATTCACTGCTTTATGGGTTTGGGCCAATATATTCATTTCCGTAAAGATGGTTGTTCCAAAAGGACGAAGGGCATTGATAACAACTTCTTTTTTACTTTTTTCAGAATTATGATGCAAGTCTGTTTACCTCAACTTTTTTTAAATTTTATTTGCAATTTTCTTATTTTATGTTTAATGAAATCTTTAATGGGTTGTTGATATTTTTTTATTATATATTTTGCCATTTCTAGAATAAAAACACTAACTTTTTTTCTAAATACTGGTAATTATTCAGCAGGTATGGATTTGCAGGTATTACATTCAAAATATTTTTTTTGAAAGCCTTTTTTTAAAACTTAGGAACGGAGATGAAATAAGTTGAGCAGAAATAGCGCAGGATTTTGGCC
>CAZNFB010000407.1:0-2239 GCA_964572105.1 uncultured Desulfobacteraceae bacterium | reverse complement strand
ATTATGCATAGAAATTTTCTTGAAAATCATTTTATTTGTAAAGGCGTTAAATGCTTATTGTTACATATTCTGGGAACTTTCAAAAAATAAACTACCCTATTTTAAAATATTATCAAGATGTTATAAAGTTATTTTGACAGGACATTATAAAAAAACTCAAAGCTGATTTTAATTTCGGCTACTTTGAGATATGAGGAGTGGGTCTTGAAAATAAAAATACAGTCTATTTTTATTCAATACCCACTCCTCAACACTAAATTCCCAAGATAAAATCTTGGCCCAAAACGTCCTTATTAATCAACCTGAAATTTTTTATTTTTGCGAAATTAAACATGGGGTCACAATACCTTAAAATTTTAATAGCAGCCGTTATTTTTGCCCTTGTTCCTTTGGAAGTCAAAGCTTCGGAGCAACTAAAGCTTAATTGTACTAGTTCGAAAAATAAAAATTCTGTGATCAGTCAGTCAAACGGCTTCCTCAAAGGTACCTGGAAATTATACCCCTATGCCTCTGCCATTGGCGGCGACCATGGTAAGGGAGAAATGCATGCCTTACACATTGGCTTTGGCTATTTTTTCCAGGACAGCTTATCTGTCAGCATTGACATTTTAGGAGCACGTATCCGTTCCGGAATCGACGACAATGGCGTTGCAGCCGGTTTGGACATCTTACTTCGTAAACATTTCTATAAAAACCATGATAACCTGTGGTCTATCTATTTTGACACCGGGGGTGGTCTTCAACAGCAATCCACCAATTTTTCCGGCAGTCGTCATTTTAATTTCCGGTTAATGGGCGGTTTTGGCGGAACTTTGAAAATTTTTAACCATATACGAATAATCAGTGGTGTAAGATATTTGCATATTTCCGATGCAGGCATCAGGGGTGGAGGCGGCGGTTTCGACGGATTTATGTTTTACTCAGGAGGCGCATTCCCGTTTTAAGCCTGATCAATTTATTTGCACAATTTAATAGAATCAAAAGCGGTAAGGAACGGAGATGAATAGTTACGCTTTTACAAACTAAATTATTTTAAAAACCCGGGTCATACCAAAAAATAAAATCGACATAGAAAACTTTTTTAGGAATTTTATTAATGAATATTATACCTTATACTGACAAACATCATAAGTTCCGCGAAAAAACACGTGCTTTTGTTGAAAAAGAGATAATTCCCAATGTTGACCAGTGGGAAAAGGATAAAATTGTACCAAAAAGTGCCTGGCAAAAGATGGGACAGGAGGGGCTATTATGCACCACCATCCCCAAAGAGTATGGCGGCCCGGGTTATGATTTACTCTATGCGGTGATAGTTGCCGAAGAGCTTGCCCTCTCAAACCATTATGGATTACACGCTGTTTTACACAGTGATGTGGCTGCTCCGTATATTTACTCCTATGGGTCGGAATATCTTCGAAATAAATATCTTCCCGGCTGCTGTTCCGGGGATATTGTCAGTGCCATTGCCATGACAGAACCGAATGCGGGAAGTGATTTGGCTGCCATTGAAACCATGGCTGTGGACGATGGAGATGAGATAGTTTTAAATGGCTCCAAGATTTTTATCTCCAATGGAATTAATTGTGGCGTGGCTGTTGTAGCAGCAAAAAATCCTTCTGATAAAAGCCCCTATGAATCAACGTCATTATACGTTGTGGAGAGTGATTTACCCGGTTTTATCAGGGGAAAGCAGCTTGAAAAAATGGGTTTTAACAGCCAGGATACAGTGGAGCTCTTTTTTTCCAATTGCAGAATTCCCAAAACCAATATTCTTGGCCAAAAAGGAATGGGGTTTAAAATGCTCATGGAGAAGCTTCAGTTTGAACGGCTTCTTTGCTCTGTACAAACTGTTGCGACTGCTGAATTTTCCCTTGCACAACTTTTAAAACATCAAAAAACAACTTCTGTTTCAGGACAACCAATATCAAGAACCCAGAGCAGCCAGTTTGCTTTGGTGGAAATGGCCACTGAAATCAAACTGGGCAAAACCATGCTTGAAACACTCATCGTTGATCATATGGCGGGTAAAAATATATTAAAAGAGACTTCCATGGCTAAATACTGGAATTCAGAGCTTGCCAGACGCGTGGCCGAAGGCTGCATAGAACTGCATGGAATGCAGGGAGGACTTGAAAGCTTTCCCGTGGTAAGAGCATACCGGGATGTGCGGATTTTATCAATCGCAGGGGGAACCACTGAAATCATGAAAGGTATAATCGCAAAAGAGATGGGAATATAA
>CAZNFB010000406.1:0-2253 GCA_964572105.1 uncultured Desulfobacteraceae bacterium | reverse complement strand
CAATTAACCCCATCTTGTCAAGCCCGTGTAATTATGAGATATTAGCTGGGCCTTCAAGTTGAGATTTATCCAGGTACTGGGGCAGCAAGGCTTTGTGGTCATCCTCAGTTATGGCTTTGGGAAGCTTTTCCAAAAGATAACGAAAATACCAGTACGGCTCAAGACCATTTGCTTTAGCTGTTTCAACCAGGCTATAAATAGCAGCACTGGCGGAGGCGCCATCTGGAGTTCCTGAGAACAGCCAGTTTTTTCGTCCGATCACAAAGGGTCGAATGGCATTTTCAGCCATATTGTTATCCATGGTTACATGAACCGTATCAGCATAAATAACAAGCCGGCTCCATTGATTTAAAGTATAAGCTATTGCTTTACCTAATAAACTTTTTGGAGGTACTTTATCGAATTTAGAGTCCAGCCAGCGTTTGAATTCATCCAGTACGGGTTTTGCCTTTTCTTGTCTTTCTTTGAGAAGAACACCATTGATCAGCCCTTTGGCTTTAGCCTCTTTTTCAATTCTATAGAGTTTTCGTATATACTTCAGGGCATAATCAGCATTGCCGGGTTTTTTATTGCCGTCCTTTGGTTTATCGGCAGCTTTCACCACATCAAAGAATTTACGGCGTACGTGTGCCCAGCATCCCATATGTAAAATATCTTTACAGCGATCTATAAATCCATAGCCAGCATACCCGTCCGTTTGAACGATGCCTTTATAGCCTTTCAAAAATACTGCTGCCACATCACCAGCACGGGTTGGATGATATTCGAACAATATTCCTGACCGTTGCCGGATACCACCACGAAATATCCACATATATGATTTTGCTTGACTGGTTCTCTTCGGTTCCTTGAGAACCTGAACCGGAGTTTCGTCAATATTAATTAATGGCCCTGAAAGAATCTCCTTTTTAAGCATCATGAGTAGTATGTCACAGCTTTGTGCAACTTTTTGTGCCCAGCTGCACATGGTTGCCCTGGATATTTTTATTCCGATTCTTAAAAATTGTTTTTCCTGGCGATAAAAAGGCAATGCATCAACAAATTTAGCTACCAAAACAAAGGAGATTAACCCGGCAGTACCAATGCATTTTGGAATGAGCTGTTCAGGCATGGGGGCGATAATAACAGTGGGACCGTTACTCTCAAGGCCCTCACACTTTTTACAGGCATATTTCAAACGGATATTGCGAATCACCTTAATTTTTGGAGGAATAATGTCAAGCTGCTCCGAAATGTCCTGGCCAATACATTTCTTTTGATAGCCGCATTCGCATTGCTTTTCAGCCTCGTCCACATCATGAATAACCTCAATCCGGGGAAAATTCTCGGGAATAGGTTTTCGTCCACGTTTTTTTCGTTTGTGGCCTGGGACTTCAATTTCATCTTCTTCAGCCTGTTCCGCTATCGGGAAATCATCTTTAGCGGTTTCAAAGAGAGATATCTGCTGAAAACCCAATGATATTTTTTCACTTTTTCGACCAAATAATTTATCTTGAAGATAGCGAATCTGTTCTTTCATGATTGTGATTTCAGACAGATATTCTTTTTCTTTTTTTATAAAAGAATCGATTATCTTCTTTAGTTCATCAACAGATTCTGTTTCTATTTGCGCCTCATAAGTCATGTTCATAATATAGCATAACTATCTGTATTTTAAAAGCTTTTTCTTAAAAAAGTGTCGAATAATTTAAAGTTTCATGAGCCTGTTTTTGATGAATATCTATCCCGTCCATCAACCAGATAAGTTCTCGTTTTTCTATGGTCATGATCTCTTTTTTAGAGGAAGGCCATCTAAAAAAATGCTTTTCCAGTCTCTTGTGCCAAAGGCAGAATCCGTTTCTGTCCCAGTAGAGAATTTTGAGCATATTTCGTTTTTTATTACAAAAAGCAAATAAATGGCCGGAGAAAGGATCAAGCTCCAGGTATTCGCTGACAAGAATAGATAATCCGTTAATGGATTTGCGCATATCGGTATTACCCAGGGCAAGGTAGACTTTAATATTGACGGAAGAAAGAAACATCAAATCTCCTCCAATGTCAATAAAACCTGCTTTAGAGTGGCGGAGGTAAAACCATCCGGGATTTCTATGGTGAGCCTGGAGTTTACTGTAAGACGTAGAAAAGTTTCATTATTACAAAATAAGTGATCAGGCTGCACAGGCTCTACCGGAATCTGGATAAATTCTACAGGCAAGCTGTCTTTCTGAAGCTTGCGTTTCCAGTATGTAAAACGATTAGTCTTTAAATTATTCT
>CAZNFB010000405.1:0-2270 GCA_964572105.1 uncultured Desulfobacteraceae bacterium | reverse complement strand
ATTATAAAGCAGGACGGATTATAAGACTGGAAAAGGACTCAGCAAATACCGGAAAAATTGACACAAAGGTTTTTTTCAAAGATGAAAAAAAAGAAAAGCTGATCAAAGATATAGATGGTGACGGCAACTTTGAAACCACCCAGTGGTTTAACCGGCTTAAATGGTCAATTGTTACGGAAGTGGACGGAAATAACGACAAGAATGTGGATTTTCGTTATTTCTATAAAGGCGGAGTTTTAAGGTTAAAAGAAGTGGATGAAGATGAAAACGGAGTTGTCGATATAAAAGAGCATTATGATAAAAACGGCAAACTGGTTAAAAGAGAAGAAGAGCATGAAAATGCAGGCTATTTAAATATTGTTTGGTTTTATAATAATGATGAAGAAGCAGTTAAAGCTGAAAAAGATAATAATGGAAACGGCCATCCGGATATCTGGTATTTTTATAAAAAAAATTGCCTGAGAAGGGTTGAAGAAGATACAAATCATGACGGTAAGCCGGATCTGTGGGAAAAATATGATGATTCAGAGGTATTAATCAGCCGAACTAAAGATCTTGATTTTGACGGCAAATCTGACATTGAAGAGATAAATGGAGAAAACAACGGGGGTTGATATGATTGATTTTTTAGCAAAGGGGGGAGTTCTTGTTATTCCGATACTTTTTTGTTCCGTTATGGCTTTGGCCATATTTGTCGAGCGGGTAATCAGGTTTGCCGGAATGAGGAGCCGGGGCAGCGGACTGGCCGAAAAAACGGCTAAGTTGTTAAAAGAAGATAAAGAAGAGCAGGCCGTTGAAATGGCGATTAAAAGCAACTCACCCATGGGACGTATTCTTCTTTTGGCCATAGAGATGAAAGATCACGACCGGGAAGCTTTGGAGACTGTTATTGCCCATGGTACGGAGGAGGAGGTGCGGAACCTTTCTGCTTATCTCCAGACACTCGCGACCATTGGAAACATTACCCCCATGCTAGGTTTGCTGGGCACAGTAATGGGAATGATTAAAGCTTTTATGGTAATTCAGGAAATGGGTGGCAAAGTCAACGCCGCAGTGCTTGCAGGGGGAATATGGGAAGCCATGTTGACCACAGCTCTTGGGTTGGCTGTGGCCCTTCCAACCATGGTTGCTTACAGCTATCTGCTGGCCCGTGTGGATAAATACGAAGCCAGGCTTCAAGGGGGATCTGTGGTGTTTATGAAGGCCATTAATAAATATTAAAGGGGTTTTTATGTTAATTCATCCTAAAAAAAAGGGACGGTATGAGATACAATCCCCCCTTACATCATTGATTGATATAGTCTTTATGCTCCTGATTTATTTTTTGTTGACTACAAATTTTATGGTGGAGGAGGGGATAAAAGTAAAGCTTCCCCAGGCCAGCGCCGCAGCACCACAAGCAGAAAAGGAAATTACTCTGTATGTCGACAAGGATGGCCGGGCGTTTTTAGAAAAACAGGAGGTCTCTTTAAACAACCTTTTTATAAGGTTAAAGGGGGAGATCGGTGGTGAGAAAGACAAGTTGGTTGTAATAAAAGCAGATCGGGCAGTGATCTTAAACAAAGCTGTAAATGTTATGGACATAGCAAAAGCCGCAGGTGCCGGAAGGCTGTGCCTGGCTACGGAAAAAGAATTTTAAGTGGGCGTTCCCTTTTTAAAGATCTTTTTTTTAGCAGCAGTATCCGGTTAGAATCTTGCGTAAGGGGTATAGTGGACCCCGAAAACTGGACAATGTGTTAAGATAAAATATAATTTTTCCAGAAAGGGGATTATTTTGAAACGGAAAAATTATCAATACCTTCGCCAAACTAAAATTTAGTTGGGGATGAAAATGAGCAGTTGTTGTGTTATGATATGCGATCATTACAAAGCATATTATAAGGGAAAAACTGCTCATGAATGAAATTACCAAGCTTTTAATTTGTATACAACCCTTGCTTGACGCAAGCACTTACCGTCATATTCAGATTATCAGTAAAGCCTTGCTGATTTTGACTGGGATTTTGGGAATAATTGTTTCTGGGAGGGATTATCTATTTTGGATGGTTCAACTTGTTTGTTTTCAGCTATTTCTATTTTTTTGCCCAAATAGTTATTTTTAGAATACTCCCTGTTCTTTTTGTTCCATTTTTCACATTGCCTTCGGTGCTGCTCTTTCATGCAGTCAGGGTTGCCACATGTTTTTTGACGTCCTTTTTGACGTACATCAGGCTTAAACTGGGCTGTCCAAATTGACCAAAATAGTTGCTCAAAAATGGACCCAATAAGAT